>NZ_VOYF01000019.1:0-60276 GCF_013420775.1 Acinetobacter sp. YH01010
AAAATCATTTGAATGATTTCTTCTTGGTCTACGTGCCATAAAATACTCCATATATTGATGTTTATAACATCATTTGAGGAGCAGAATATCACTTATAGGAGTTGTTCAAATTTACGGATCCATCTCTGTTGTTTGGTGCTTCGTAGCTCAATTCAATCAATAAGTATTTTTTAGACATGATCAATATTCCTTAGTACAAAACTTCAGTGCCAACAACGCAATCCAAAAACTTACCTTGCAGATCAAATACTAAAAATTGTTGCAGTTCTTTTTGTGTCGAGTGGATGTTAAAAACAGGCACAATCAAGCTGTCTTTTTCAAATAGGTTATGGTTGTTAATGACGAAATCATGAGCTGAATAGCAATGACCTTGCAGATATACACCGCAACGCATCAGCTTATCTAAATCAAAAGATTGAGAGATGTAGTGAACATCTTCTGGTGCATATTCACTGGCAATATCTCGGCTATATGCAAGATTGACTTGCTTGACCAAGCTTTGTTGAAAAAAGTCGCTGTCATGCACTTCTGAACGTGCGATGTCAGTAACAACTAAAATGGGTTGTGTTTCCCAAAAAATGCTGAGTAATTGATTAAAATCAAGATGTTCAGGGAATTGAACTTTTGAAGTAATCACGCCCCAATCATCAAGGGTTAAAGATAGAAAGTTTCCGTAATGATCACGCGGAATAACCGTTAATACATTAAGGTCTTGATGCAATTCTTCGTTATACGAAAAATCAGCAAGGGAATGACCTGTATTTAATTCAGGATTCACAATAATGTTTAATGTTTTAGAACGGTTTGTAAAAAAATCAAGTACGCTTTTCATATCTTCAACTCCAAGTTTTAAGCAATTGCTTAGGTATGAATTAATTATATCTGTGAAATATCCCTTAAAAACTTTTCTCAAATTACTTATGGAACTGGCAATGAAAAATTTCAATATTTTTTTAATCAATTAAAAAACATCGTATACGTCATTAAATCTAATGGCATAAAAAAAGAGGGTAGACCTTTATTGGATCTCCCTCTATTTGTTTAATGGTTTCTTATGACAGGTTGTTTTTAAAGTACTCAATCAGTCTTAAATAAACAGTGTTCGCCATAAAATGTGAGCTATGCAGCGCATTAAAATCTGCGACATCTTCAAAACATTCAGTCAGTAATGCACTGGCGAAACCTTTATTCCATGTATTGAACTTTTCCAGTTCTGCATCTGACAGCAAATCATATTGAATCATGTCATTAATGGCTTGGTGTTGTAAATTTATCGCCACATCCATGACTTCGCCCTCAATCAATGCATGAGAATCATCAGGACTGAATCTAAATGATTCGTGAGCGTCTGCGATGGCTTGAACCTGTAACGGTGCATTGACTTCAATGCAGTAGGCTTGTGACTTATGTTGGTGAAATAAAACGACATCCAGTTCAATGTTAAAAATAAACTGCGGATCTGCTTTGGTTGCTAAGCCAATCACATTGATGACGCAACTTGGTAAACCGTCATACGCTTGGGTGAAGCTTTGTAGCAAGTGGCGCACATTAGCAGTACCAGTATTAAATTTTTGTAGTTGCATTGTCGTATCTCCAAGTTTTAAGCAATGAGCTTTGATGTATTCATTATATCGGTGCATGTGGCCTGTATAACTTTTCAGTAAAAGTATTTCGGCTGATAGGCTCATGATTTCAAGTTATTTTTAATCAATTAAAAACACCGTTTACGGCCATCATCTTATGAAAGGAATAAGCTATGGGTGCTTATTCCTGGTGGGTGTGATTAGTGCGGTTCTACGTCATACGTGTTTTCATTTTCTTTAAGTCTGGCTTTTTCACGCTTCAGTCTTAAACGCTCTTGATGTTCCCTGTACAGGTTGGTGAGTTGACCGACTGGCAAATGTAGAAACTTTAGATCAATGTTTCTTACCCAGCTATTAACAGCAAACTTTTTGCTTTTTTTAACGTCTGGTATTTCGTAATGATCACCCTTGATTGCGCCTTTTACGGCATTTAACACGAGATCCGCGGTAGCTTCATTCCAGCACTTGAATAATTTAATGCCTTTAAACGCCTTATATTTAGCTGGTACTTTTTCACTGTACTTAAACAGCTCTCCAGTAGATGTCACGGCGATAAACCAGTCACAACGGACAAGCTTCATCGTTTCTATACGTTTTAATTCGTTTTTTTCTCTTTGTTGTTCTATTGCTTGCATATTTGCAAAGCCGAATAGGTCAAGGTTGTCAATTTTCATAGTAGCCATTTGCATTTTTAATACCTCTCAATGAACGTTCGGATCTCAAAAAACCTAGCATTGGTTGGTCAATGCTAGGTGTTGTGTTTATTGGTCTTCAGGCATCATAAAAGTAATGATAGGCTCACCATTCACGCCAGGCCCAACCGTAGCAATATTGGTGATTAAGGTGTCAGAAAAGGTATGCGGTGTATCTTGTAGAGCATATTTAAACTTAACGCTTTGGTCATTAAGTGCAACTGAACCACGAACGCTCATGTTCAACATATCAAAGATGGTATATCCCATTAAATCATTGATTTTTTCAGCATCAGCTTCCGTACCATTCGGAAAAATTGCTTTTGCAGCTGTCAGGTGCTTGTTATACAAGTTGCTTGTAATATAAACAGGGAACTTATAGAACTGTTTGCAATCTTTGGCATGTTCTTCTTTATCGCTAAGGCAAAGAATCACGCCCTCTTCTAAAGCGTCTTGTAAAGAAAAAACAGTGATGACTTCAGCACCAGCGAAAAAATTATTCATAATAGCTACTCCAAGTTTTAAGCAATTGCTTTTGATGTTTTAATTATAATAAATCCATAAACCTTAAAACTTTTTTTTAAAAAAAAGATAGTATTTATTCAGGTTTAATAATTATAATTAATATAGCTTTTAATATATATTTGAGGTTTTAGGTGGTACTAACAGGAACAATTAAAAATTATAATATTGAGCGTGGTTTTGGTTTTATATCCACGAGTAATTTTGGTGATGTATTTTTCCATATTAAGGATTTTCAGAAAGGTGAACAGCCAATACCAGGTCGAGAGGTTTATTTCGAGGTAGTTAAAAAAGAAAATAAAAATAGGGCAATCCATGTTTACTATTCCGACCATGAACAAACGCAAGACAAGCAAAAACCATTGCCAATATATCTATGGATAATTTTTATTAGCATAGCTATTGGGGTGGCATATCCAGGTAGCATTCAATTAAAGAAATATCTATATAAAGATAATCAAACTACAAATGCTATATATCAAAAGCCAGTAGCCTATAAATGCGATGGTCGTAAGCATTGCTCTCAAATGCGATCTAAAGAAGAAGCTGATTGGTTTGTGAAAAACTGCCCAGATACCATGATGGATGGTGACGGCGATGGCGATGCCTGTGAAAATGATTCAAGGTGGTAGTTGTATAGTTTCAGACAATAAAAAATGAGCTATTAATACTTAATTAATAACTCATTCCTTAGGTTGATTTTAGATTTCTGCCAGTGTTTTACCGTCTTGTAATTCATTAATCTGCGCCAGTGTGACAGCTTGAGCGTCATATTCTTCTGTCACATACGATACAATTTCTTCTATTGAGCATTCACCAACTACACCCCAAAGCGTAAAATTGGTATGGGTTTTTTCATTCCAGATCTGCTCAACTTGTTCTAGATCCAGATGTCCAATACTCACCAAAAGGTCATAAGCCAATGCCCAATTTTCGTAACGGCTGACAGATTCATCAATGATAGGATCATCAGACATTAAATAGGTCATCATTGCCTTAGCTTTACAGAACTTTTGCATTGTTTCGTTTAAAGTTGTCATAAACATCATCTCATATTGATTGGTTTAAAATCATTTTATGCTGACAGGTGGTGTCAAAAACTTATTCAAAAACAAAATTATTCCAAACCATTTTTAATCAATTAAAAAACATCGCTTGCGGTTTTCATCCTAAAAAGGTGCCAAATGGCACCCTAATTTACAGCGATCCACAACCCTCCTTGTTGAATGCGCCTGGTGGAACCGTCCAGTTATCCGTGAACACTGGTAGGTAATAACTTTCAATTTTGGACTGTACCAGTGCTTCCATATCCTGAATGTCGAATGGCTCAATGCGATTGCTCAGACTGACGACATCGATCTTTGAGCGACTGATCGTACAGTCAAACTTTTGTTCATAACCAGCGATCAGCTGAGCGCGTTCAGGGTAGTAGGTGCTGATGGTTGACCAGATTTTAGGACTGTTGAAGATACAGGTCATGCATGAGCTACGGCCCCAACCTAAGCGATATGGCACTGGTGGCGTAACCTTGTACTTCTCCAGTAACGCCCATACTTGCTCTTCAGTGAAGTGAAGCACGTTCTTCCACCAGTCAACGCGTCTTGCTTTCTTACCGCTTCTACGGTCGCATGGGTGCGGTTCTAGCTGGTTGTACTTACTGCGGTTTGGTGACTCTTCACGGCGTTCACCAGTGATAAAACAAATGTTCTTGCCGTCAAAACGTTCTTGGTTGTTCAATGCTCTGCGTCCGACATCGATCTTTAACGCTGAAGAACACCAGCGCGTCATGAGGCTGGCTGCTTGTTGTGGGAACTTCAAGCGTGTGCCTGGTTTACTGCGGTTGTTATCGCGTTCAAGCTTAATTAAGCCCTCTGGTGTTTCTACGAAGTGGGGTTTTGAGTAGCTGTTTTCTTTGAGCATTTCGCCAAGGAAACCGCCCTCGAGCCAACTGAAGTACAATGGTGTGTCGAATGCCTGAGCGAATGCTTTGGTATAGTTTTCCATGAACACCCAATCCATGAACGGCTGGTTTTCTTCATCAATTTTGTGGTGCCAAAGCTCAATTTTGCTTTTATCTACTCCAGCATCCAGTAAGCGTAAATACGCTGCAATCGAATCCTTACCGCCACTTAAGCAGACAATAAAAATGTCATAGATACTTAGATCGATGTCTGGTGCTTCATGAAAAACATGCTCAGCCAGTTCTTTGTTTAGATCGGTACCAGACAGCAACTCCAGTTGCCCGGCTATTGTGGGGATGATGACTTGATCATCGTACTTATGCGCTGTATTCATTCGACTTACTCCAGATTTAAGGCTTTGTGCCTTGCTTGCTATGGATTAAGTATAGAGGGGTGTACCAGGGGAAAACTTTTCTCAAAATTTAAAAATATCGAGATATTTTAATCAAATAAAATCCATCGTAAGCGGTTATAACGCCTAGCAAAACGGCATTGCGCCGTTTCGGTGGTTACTTATATTTTTGGATGATGCGTTCAATAAATCGAATCATTGTGTCCTTATCAATTTTGGCCTGGTCGTAATTGTCATAGCTAAACATCACCAAAGCATCTTCCTGAGTGATGCCAAAAAACTCACGTACTGCTTTCCACTGGTAAACGACTGGTACAGTGACAACAGGCGCATCTTTTAGCTCTTCATTGCTGAGTATTTTTTCATACATGAAGATTGGCCCAACAGAACCATGAAAATTGAAACCTAGATTTTGGAAATACTCGACAGACGTAGCCCAACCAATCAGGCATCCTACAATATTTTTATCTAACAATTCTTCAGTGGTGAAACCTGAAAAGAAATCGGTGTGTTGTTCTGTATGGCTTGCGTCATAATCACGCCAAATGTCGAAATCAAAGCTTTCATCAGGAATGACCTCGATCACTAGCTCAATCAGCTTTTCTAAACGCTCAACGGTCGTTGCTTTGTTCATATCTGCTCCAAGTTTTAGGCGGTGTGCCAAAAGGGGTAGCGGTACATACTGGCGCACGTACCGCTGTTGGACTTACAAATCCAGTTGAATTAAGAACAGTGGTAAAGGTGCATCACTGTCTTGTGTAATGAGCATAGGCAAGAAGAAACTAAATCCCTCAAAAAACACGCCCATGTCGTAATCATCTTGAAAAGAAAAGGGCTGTGAAGTGATACTGACATTCTCAATAGCACTAATTAGTGCCTCGATGTTGGTATGTTTTGCTGTATCGATCACATACACACGAAAACCGGCTTCTGTGGTGTTCGGTATCTGTTGTACTTGCTGTGGCAAGTAAAAGCCAAGTTCGTTGATGGCACTGACGAGTTGCGGATTTTCAATTGTCATGGGTAGGTTTCCTTATTGAACTACTTTTGCGCTATTTAAATTTTGCAATGCGATATGCGTTAAACGTTGATTAATGATTTCGTCATACGGCGAAATGAAATCCTCTTGCCAGTTATGCATGAGATGTTCGATCGGGTATGTTTCCAGATATTCTTCTAATGCTTCATTCGGCTTAGGAACGAAAGCTAATGGCTCTTTAATGTTGTAATTGCTGGCGATGTATTCCAGTGGATCACAATCACCTGGTACGTTGACCGTAGCAACAAACTCAAGATAAGCACCATCGGGGAAAAACTTATTGAAGCAATCAACCACAACAGATATTTCACGGACTTCATCATCATTTAAAGTGAACTCACGGACTTCTTTATCCAGTGCAACAATTGAGCTAGATAACAAATGGTCAAGGTCTTGTGGACGGATGTTTACACGATCAATAACATGGTTGATATGATCAATAATCTCGTCTTTGATTGGGTCTTCAAAAGCGTAATTGCTCTCAAAAATAATATGATCGACATCTTCATAATTGAGTCCAAAAAACTCACGTACTGCTTCAGAACCGCGATAAACAACATTTGTTTTGAGTTCTTCATAAGTGAATGGCTCACCAGTATTCGCACGGAATGGTGCATAAAGGGGAACGCCGTCTAACATCATGAAGTTAAGTCTTTTAAATGTTTCATCAGCTGTCGCCCAACCTATAACGCAACAATTAGCATCACTATTTATAAGTTGAGCAAAAGTCATATTGTCGGTACCAGGTATCGTGCGCCATAAATCCAGATCAAAACGTTCATGTGGTACTTGCTTGATGATATTTTTTAAATGATTTAGCTTATCTAGTTGATGCATTAGAGGACTCCAAGTTTTAAGCAATTGCTTTCGATAGAGTCATTTTATTTAAAAAATACTAATGAATAACTTTATTGGAATTAATTAACCGACCTAAAACACGTAAAGGATATTTAAAATATTTTAATCAATTAAAATCATCGTATACGTTTTAAGCCATGCTTAGACAGCGTATATACCGGTCTATTTTTCTAATGCAAAAAAAAGAGTACTTAAGTTCGGACTTAAATACTCTTAATGAGTTGGGGCATTATTCCCGATTGGCTAAGTTGAAAAATAGTGAATACATTGCATTCTTAAATAACCAAAAGGTGAGGGGATTATCCGCTTCATCTTTAGACTGGTGGCGAATGATATTCCAGTTGAAATACTTTTCTGAATAGCCCATGTGAGTGACATAAGCAAAATTACGAACGTCATTTTCTGAAACGTATTGGAATGCTTGTTTAAGCTCATTTTGGGTGTTTTGTTCGCCGTCATGGTCAAAAGCATCAGCTTCTAAGATAAGTTCGCGCATGCCGACCATAGCAAGGTATATGACTGCTTCAAAGTCATAGTTCATCATGCGTAGGAAGTGTTTTTTCAAAAAGGCTTCGTCAATGTGTTCAACTTCTTTGTAATTTTTAAGTGCGCTTAGACCATGCACACCAAAGATATATTTAAGTACACGAAATTGAGCGCATAACGGCAAGTTTTCACCCTCCACATGTGAGCAAAGGGCGGTGTAGCGGTTCATGTCGATGACTGAGCTTAGAGATTGTTTTAAAGCGCCTAATAGCATTGTTATATCCTTTTTCGGGTTTTGTTTATTGTATGGTGTACGTTTAAGCAAGAAATGTGTTAACTAAATGAGTTGTGTCATGGTGTTGAGATAACTTTTCGGCATCCATGTCGTTATGTTCTTCATAGATAGTTTTTAAGGTTTTGATGGTTTCATGCATCAAGGTTTCATGATGCTCAGTATTGAATTTGAACTTGTGGCACTCTTTAGCAAGGGATACACGAACTTTGAATTTTTCTAAAAATTCGATGGTTTTATTGGTGGTGTCACTTTCACATCCAAAGTAACAAACATTATCAATATGCAATGCGGTTGTTTTCAGCATTAATGGATTTTTATCAAACACAAAATAAGCAAAAATGCAGCTTTCTCGACTGTTGTAAGTAATGTAAGACTTCTCAACATTAATTGCGTCCACTGATTTAAACCAAACAACGCCATCGTCATAGGTTTCAGCATGGCTTGAGAAAAGCATATAAATTAAGGTGTCGATAATTTCTGCGGTGCTGTTGCCGATAATTAAATGATTCAGACTTGAATCACTTCCGTTTGTAAATTGGTATTGAGCGACCACTTTATTTGCAAATTGATGTGCTGCGTTATTCATTATTCATCTCCAAGTTTCGGACAATATTTTCCTAAGGTTTTATTTTAATCTGAGTCACTTCATTATAAATTTTTCTCAAAAAAAAGATTCTTTTTTCAAGAATCTTTTAATCAATTAAAAGCTATCGTATACAGATTAATCTAATTATCCGTAACTCGGTGAATCATCATCATTTGATTTATCCTGGTCATTTTCCTGTTCTTGCTCTTGTTCTTCAGTATTTTCAAGCTTCAGGACTAGATCGTATGGTTCAATGATATTGTCCATGACTTTTAAAAGGTAAGAGAGGTCTTGTTCCATCGGTTCTAGGTTTTCATAGTTTTCACCGACATAAAGCTCTTGATCTGTCAGTGAACGTTTAAACGCATAGTTCCAATCTGATACGGCGACCTTGCTATATACCATGGTGTAACCAGCATCATTCGCCAGCTGGTTCATCATCAGTTTAGCAGCGCGACCGTTACCCTCTTCAAAAGGGTGAGCTTCATTTAACTTGGCATAAAGCTGAGTGAACTCTTGCACAAACTGGTCTTTGTCCAAACCTTTCAGGTGGTCTTTTTCTTTAACCGCCTGTGAGAACTTATTCAGTTCATCAGGGATCAGGTTTTTATCTAGGAAATGACCGATTTCATAATTACCGTTCGGGTCGATCGCACGTTTAGAAATGTCGTCCAGACGCACTTCTCCAGCCCAATCGTAAATATGCTCAAAGATTTTTTCATGGATTTTAGAGAGGTGGTCGAGATCGTAATTGCCACGTAACGGCGAAATTTCCATTTTCGCTATTCGATGTTCCGTGATTTCTTTTTCCAGTGCCTTTTTATAGTCGCCTTGCGCTTGGCAACTGGTAGGTTGAGATAAGATGTCTTTCGCATCTAAATAAAACTCAAGTTTATCGTCCATATTGTTCTACTTATGAGTGATTGGGTTTGGTAATCCGCTGTAAGCTAGATTAGGTTGTATTCGCGATCATTAGGCTTTGTTTTTAAGTGCATTCCATTTCTTCATCAATGCAGCTTCTTCCTCGTCAAATGTTGTTTGACCAGTTGCTAAGCGCTCCATACGTGCGTTTGATGATGCTTCACATGCTTTAACAATGTGAGGGGAGAACTCTTGAGCTACATTGCCTTGAGCAGAACGGTATGCAGCACGTACACGGTCTTCGTATTTTACTTCTTCAGACATATCGGTTTCCTGTATCAACAATCTGTAAATTACAATAATTGTAACCCCAAACAAGGGGGCGATTCTTGCTAAATTGCGTATAAACAATCTTATTGGTATATACCGATTAACAAAATCAAATAAGATTAAAATTCCAAAAAAATCAAATATCGTATATTAAGTATATAATTTAAGTATATACAGGAAAGTCGTTAAACATGAACGTATTCAAAACACTAAAACTATTTGCAGTTGCAATAATCTCAGTGTCTATGTCGTGCGCTGTTTTAGCTAATAGTTCTTTAAATAACCTGAATACAAACAGCTTAAAATCTGCTGTTGCGCTTTCTCCTACTGCTGAAAACAAACGTAAAGTTGAGCGTTTACTTAACACTAAAACACCGTACCAGATTGAAACTGGTGCGGTACTTAAAAAAGTGAAGTATTCAAAACACTTTAATATGAACGTTCAGATGTCTAGCAAAACTGCAGATAAATACTCTTCTGATGAAACTGACTCTTTAAACCGCTTTGTGAATGAAAAGATTCATCCGTTTTATTGCTCTGTATTCGCCAATGCTCCAGTTAAACCAGATCTGTATGTAGACATCGTGGACAATCAGGGTAAATCATTCTTTGGAAGTGCTGAGCGTTATTCAGATACTTGCCAATAGTTTTAAGGGCTAAATATTACATAGATCTGTTAACGCCGTTTTAGGCAAAAACAAATAGACCGCTTAATTGCGGTCTATTTGTTTTTATACTGACACCTAAAACCTTATGGAAAGGTCTTAGGTAGCACCGCTGTATAGCCTACGATCTTGCGTATTTTGATCTGCATATCAAGATGCAACGGCTGTACTGTCAAACGATTGAAGTAAGACTTAATCTCGCGCATCCACGCATGGAAACGATCATCGCAATGACGCATAAGCTTCTTAAGGTGATTGCGGTCAGCTTCTTGTAAGAAACTGAGTTCGCTGTCGATTGACCAAAGATCAATATCCTGATCATTTATACATAACAAGTACTGCGTATCAACGACCAATGAAGATACCAACTTGCCTTGGTCTTGCTTGTAGATCAGCTCAAAATCAACTAGTGCATCTAAAGCGCCGTTGATATTTTCGATTTGAATGTCACGGCGTAAACGTACTGGTAGCTCCAGCAGTACAGTATTCTTATTTGACTGGTAATAATCAGCACGGACTTGGCTATCCCATGCAATATTTTCAAACATAAAATTTTGAAAAGAGGTGAGAGAATCTTCTTGTAGACCAACAACTTTTGTTTTAGATAAGATTTTAAAGTTCATATAATTTCTCCAAATGGTGAGCATTGAGCCCATACATTCATTATATTTCACTGTACCTTTTCAAAACTTTTTTCAAAAAATATAGATTGTTTTAATGCTGTCCACGTTTACATTACATAGACAATGGCAAGAAATCTAATTAAACTGACCTTGAATAAGAAATGCGTTCAAGTGATTTGTGTTTTTTTATTCACCTTTCAATTTTAAAGAGCCAGGCGTTTTGCGTCTGGTTCTTTGCTTTCTGGTATATACCAAGCACATTTTTTTAATGTGCATTGACCAATCTCAATAATAAAGTTTCAGTTTTAAAGCTTATTTATCGCTACGATTAAGCTAGTTGCTAGATGGGCTTTAAGATATGAATGCATCAAGTACAATAGCTTTAATGGCGGTATCTATTGGTTTTCCAGTGGTATTAAACTTTGACTTTGCTTTTACTTATTTAATTGTTTTTGCCTTATTCCTCTGCACGATCGCTTTAATGTTTATGATAGTTTTTATTGTTCATAACGGTACTGTGACGGAAAAGATTAGCGCAATAATTAAAAGGATGTTCTTTTTTGCTGGTTATTGCGCTTGTGTATTAGGTGCGGTTTTGTTTACAAGATGCCTAGTCTAGTACGTTAATATTTAATGCATATTTGCTAAATAAGTAATACCCAATCATACAGATCGCTAAAGTAACTACCGTCACTTTACGCGTTGAGTTCACAACTTCAGCACTATCTTTCTTGCTATTAAAAATACCAACTTTGACTAACTTAAACACTGAGTCAAAAAGGGTGATGGCAAACCACGTTCCTAAAAAGTAAATCGCCATGGTCAAATATTCCTGTTTGTGCAACACATACTTATATAAATAGACCAGTGTAGTGACCACAATTAATGAAAATGAAGCGCCATAGTGCAAGGTTTTGACGGCATTGCGATGTTGTTTTTCATTGTTGATGTTAATCGCTGCGTTGATAAAACAAAAAATTGCCAATTGTCCAATGATGACGACAATCCCCATTGCAAATAATTGGATGTTAAGACCATAAGCCTCTTCCACTAAAATTACGGCGCTTGCAAACGCAAGGAACATTAAATATATGAGATATGGCATGATTCTCTTGGTATGAAGCGATGATATTGGATGATTCTAGGCTAAGGTTCAAAAAAAAAGAAGTATGCTGGTCGCAACATACTTCCGATCTGATCAGGCTTCTACGTTCTGATTGATATAGTTTTTGTAGGCTAATTTCACTTCACTTAAAAGGGCTTCTTTCAAAACACCTTTGTCTTTTATCGTTGGATTGTGCAAACCAAGTGACGCACGGCGCTGTTTAGTGGTGTTTTTATTGGCATCTGTTACCCAAACTGAGTCGATATAATCATCAACTAAAGCATGCAATTCGTTTGGTTTTACTGCATTATCTAAATTGGAAAGTATAGCCTTATTGTTTACGATCGCTAAACTTTCATCATATTCTCGATAGCTTGTACGTAAAGTATTCTTAAAATGAAGCAATTGATCTTCAATTTTTAATTTACCGCCATCAAGCTCGATGTCGATTACAAATGTCGTGATTTTAGATGATAGACCTAAAACACCAACTGATTTAACGCGAACAATAGTATCCATAACAACTCCAAGGTTTTGAGCAATTAGCTCAGGTAAAACGGTTAAACTTTTGTGAGATCTGCTTCAATATCTATCAGCAATTCTTTTACTGCTTTCATGTGTGGCAATAAAGTATAGGTGTTTATTTCGCTATTAAATGCACCAGCTTCAAGTTGTACACCAGCAATAAACGGCTCATTGATTAAGTTGTTGCCAATGAGATGACTTAAGCAAGCCTGTACCAGTTCGTTATTTTCTTCAGACTTAACCAGTAGGGGATACAAAACCACGAGTATTGGTAAATCACAAAACTCCATGTTGTTTGCATCAAGTAGCTGTTTAAGTGCATCCTTAATATCTTCGTTGAGAACCAACAGTTCTAAACCTTTTTTCATGTCTTTATAGGCGTTATCAATGGCCACTTCGGAAAAGTAAAACCAATCGCGCTGGTCATCGAGCATGAAGCTATCTAATGCAGCGATTTTCTGTAAGATCTGCAATTGTTCAGGGTTGAACGTGCGAATCGCTGTTCCATTGATTTTATGCTGTAACAACAGCTTTAACGCCTTTTGCGCTTGATCGTTTAACTGCTGTACTTCTTGATTGAAGAAACTGCATAACTGATTCGACAGATCTACAAAGATAGAATTGTCATAGCAATCAGGTACCACGTTTTGAGTGGATAGCAACATAAAGCCATTTTCTGACAGCTCAGGATTCATATAGATACAAAGATTATGATCTTCGGTCAGCTCTGCAAAACCTTTTAAAGTGGTATATGCAATTTCATGATTAGGCAATTCAATGCCAGCATGGATATTAATGTGAAAGCTTGGGCTTTGGTCGCCGTGGTCTTGATCTGCAGTACTGATCATAGATAACAGGGTTTCCAAAAGCGCCGTATTCTTACGAATAGGCGCCATAGCTTCATTAATTAAGATAAAGCTACTATTCATTAAAGTGCCTCCAAGAATAGTGAGCCCACAATATCAGTATTGAGTGGGTTAATTTCAATGAATTCGACTAGCTCCAGCGCTTTATCAAGTGTGAGTTCCTTAGCGCGGAAATCAAAAAGTGTATCCACGCCAACGCCATCAATCACACCATATGAAGACATCAACTCTTCCAATTCAGGGATATTTTGATAATTTTCTTCAGCCAAGTTTTCCAAGGTCAAAAGGGCATTATCTACATGTGATTTGAACATGTGAGCAAGGAAGAAAGCTAAACGGTGCTCATGAGGTGCTCGAATGAAGAAATACTCACTATGCTCGTCATCGTTAGAATCCTGGCGTGACGCTTTAACCAAGAACAAAGGTAAATTGTCAGTACTGCCGTAAACTTCGTTAAAATCGATCGGGCAAAAATTAGGGTTTAAATTCATGAGCTTTCTCCAAGTTTTAAGCTATTTGCTTGATTTGGTTTCATTATATTAAGAATATGAACGGATAAAGTTTTTTTAAAAAATACTTATTTAAGCATCCAGAAAGAATTAATAATGACGAGCGCCATTGCAGCGCTAAAAATTCAAAACCTTTTTTAATCAATTAAAAAAACATCGTTTACGTTTTTAAGCGCAACTTTAAGAGATTTCTCTCTTAAAGGCTTGGTTTATTCAAAAGTGTTGGTGTATAAGTCGGTCTTAATAAGATTAAACACATACTCGCATTCAACAACGAGATTTGCATATTCATCATCAAAACATTGTTCATCTTCAAGCATAATTTCAAGATTTAAAGGCTCAATCACTGAATAAGGGTTTTTGACGCCAGTTTCTTTGTAATTTGAAATAATGACCTGAATAGCTCCAGATGCGAAGTCACCCTCAAGCGTATGGCTAAAGTAGAAACGGTTTCTTGTATCGCTGTGAGTGCTGTCGATAGGTTCTAAAGCTGTACCAAACTTGTAGGTAGTCAGCAACTCTATAACGTCTTGAGCAAATGTCGAGTTTAAAGGGGCATCACTTTTTAGGTTGAATGCAATGTCTTTAAACTGCTTCAAGATTTCTTGCTCTTTAGACTCGTTAAAGTTTTTGAAATATTCGTCAAACTTATGCTCACCATGATTCGACAAAAGTTTATGGTGGTAGTTGTATTCGTCTACCACAGTCAACAGGTCAAGTTTTTGCAATAATTCAAACTCGTCTTTTGTAATTTCTTTAAAACCTAAAACGTAAAAAGAATCACCGCTGATTTCCCAAGAGTCATAGCGAGTTTTAAAATCATGTTCTTCTAATAAGGTTTCAATGTCTTCAAGTTCTTCACTCTCATAGCTTGAATACTTAAACAGGGTGTAATTAACCAATGCCATTAAAGCTGGCACTTCTGAAATTTTCTTAGAGGCATATAAGCCGATATTAAAATCACAAATACGGATACCAATTGGTAGTGCTGATGTTTCGTTAATCGCAAGATTCATCATGAGATACTTGTGCATATTAATTTACCTAACAGGTTGAATGTATTTTTAGATTAATGGATTTAAAGTGGGAATAACTTATGCTTAAAAATTAGAATAGCCATGGAATAAGTCGAATATTTTAATCAATTAAAAGTACCGTATGCGGTTGTAAACAAAACGCACTGGTGTATATTTGATATATCCAAATTTTCGAGATTAGTTATGGAAGTTGAAAACCTAAGTAAAGACCAGTTAGAAGACCTAATTAAAAAGGCACAAAACCAAATTGTTGTAGTAGAGAATAAGAAACTTGATGACGGTTATCTCAAAATGTTTGAGATCGCAAAAGAATTAGGCTTAACTATTCTTGAATTAAATGAGCACGGCGAAAATCGTAAATTAAATAAAAAGCCAGTGGTTAAAGCAGATCCTAAATATCGCAACCCGAATAACCACAAAGAAGTGTGGGCCGGTCGTGGTAAACGTCCATCCTGGTTAAATCGTGAGATTGAATCTGGTAAAACATTAGAAAGTTTTCTTATCGTATAAATATTAAAAGGGCTTAAATGATTTAAGCCCTTTTTTTAAATGCCATTGTCAGTGTTGTTTAGAGCAGGTGCGCGATTACTTAACAAAGTTCAGCTTTGATGTGTTCTAACACATCATCTTCAACACCCTCATTAGAAAATGCTTCAATGAATTCATTCAGGTTTTCATTGCTTAATGGCAAACTTCCGTATTGATCTACTGCAATCATTTGTGAGTTATGCACCAGATATTCAATACTGCAGTCAACAGAACAAAAGGTTTCTTGAATTACATCATTCACCTGATGGCCAGACTTTTTATCGTTAGTATCAATATCACTATTACAGTGAGGGCAAGTAAATAATCCCATTACGCAACTCCTTTCTCAATTAAGCTAATTACACCGTGTTCTAATTGATCATCAAACCAGTGCCAGATAATGAAGCGGTCTGTACCTTTGCCCCATAGATGAAAGTCTTCTTCGATTTCATCATCATTGTTTATCGGGGTGTTGCCAAACTCTTCCCATAATGTTTTATGGGTTTTGCCTTGCAAGCTTAATACGCCATTTTCAGAATTTGCTTCAAACCAATCTAGGATCTGATAGCGATATGTACCTTTATTCCAGATATGGAATTCGCATGGTAAGGAATTAGATTCATCAAATTGAATCTGCTGTAATTCACTCCATAACTGGTCTATTGATTTAGCCATGCTTTATAACTCCTTGCTTAATAATTCAATTTTAATAAATAAAAGCGCTCAAAAACTTTTCTTAAAAAACATATAAAATCTGCTAATAATTCCTTTTGGAAAAATACTATCTAAGCAAAACTATTGTTATTATCGAGTGAGCTTATTAAGAGGTTTAAGCATGAATCTAGATAAATACGTTAAAACAGATATAGACGATGGCAATGGTCACATTTGGCTTAAATTTACGAATGATTCAGGTAATGATACTTTTGCTTGTAGTCAATGTGGCTATTTGAGACGGGTAGATAGTAATAATCGCCCACTAAACAAAAAGTGTGTTGGTAAAGTGAAAATCACGCTGCGTTAAAATTGAGATTTACAAAAACAAAATAAGAGCCAACATAGGGCTCTTTCTTATTTCATGGGGCTTTTACTGGCTTTACGGAATCAGTGTTGGAATCCAATATTTTTTAGACTACCCAACCATTGCGTAATTAATAACTTATTCCTTAGAGCCCTTTTTCTTTAGGCACACCGCCAACAATCTGAAATGGTATCCAATGGTTAACCCATTTTTCTTTGGTACCACGTTTGCCCAACCAGTAAAAGTTCCAGTGAGGAACCCGTGGATGTGGTTTTTTGGTACCTTTGTAGTTGCCAGACTTTAGATCTTCATCGCGCTTTAGGATCGCTTCATTGATCTTTTTATTTGTTTCGGTACCAACAATAGTCGGCTTGTACTTATTGGCCTCAAATAAACGCAATTCACGCTTAATCAGCTCTAATTTAGGCCTGGCTTGTGTTGTTTCTGGTGTTAATGGTCTGAGATCTGGTTCTTTTTGGCTGAACCATAGAATCAAATTGATTAGCTTCTTCTGCAGTTCCATGAACGTGTTAATTTCTTGTTCATCTGGCAAGTTCTTTTCATCAAAAAACGTATCAATGAAATCGGTCATGCAGTCCTCAACAGTTGATTCAAAATCATCATCATCAGGGAAGTGCATGGTAATGGTTTTTGCTAAGCCAGTATCGGTATATACCGTGGTAAATAGCACCTTGCGATCGTTCAACGTGTTTTTCGCAAAAATAACACCGACCACTTGTTCATTTTGCACGTAGAGATTGGCATTGTCGGTTTGAACGTAGATCGCAATATCAGGTAGGTTTAATAGGAAACCGGGGATACTGCGGTTGTACTCGGTCTTTACAAGCATTTGAATGACTTGATCTTCAAACCGATAAATATTTTTGGTTAGGCTCCATGAGCCAAGAGTAATGATTTCACCAATGTTGCAAGGTAGCTGATTGATAAATGAGAGTGGAATTTCTTGGCCAGTGGCTTGAACACCCATAATGGTACTGGTGCGTTTCATTCGTTCACGCCAGATAGGATCTCGACAATCTAGTGCAGCATATGTCCATTCATCACCACTGATTAGGCATTCGTGCGGATCTTTACTGTTTTGTCGTGCGATCGCATAAGCTTCTACACATTTCATTAAGCCATTGAGGTTAAACTTCACATGTTCTAATCGCGCTGTGATGACTTTAAGTGGTATTCCTATCTTTGGATCTAAATCTTTATTTCTCATGTTGAGCAACCAGGATCTATATCAGATCAATATCTGAAAAAATTTCGTTTAAAAAAGGACTTTAAAAGTCCTTTCGATTAGGCGTGAGCACTATTATTACAAGGCGGTGTAAACAAAGTACCATCTAAGCGGATCATTCCAAAGCCGTAGGTTTTATCACGACCAATACCATTGAGCCATGCTGTTTTAAATAGCTCTAAATCACCAACAGTCGCACTAAATGAAATATCTATGGTCTGGACTGGAATATTCAAAATGCTGAGCTGTGGTCCACATTGTTGCTCAATTATAGTGACATCCAATAGACCTTTGCTACTAAGAGCGTTTTTGGTGAATTCGGCTGCTTCATCTCCAGTTAGATTTTTACGCTTCTTACCTGAATTGCCTTTGGGTTTTTCGCCGTGGACCGAAATGTATTCTTCAATTTCTTGGCGGTTAAAGCTACATTCACGGTTAAGAGGAACCATGATTTTTCCAGTGATTTGCTGACCGTGCGAAATTTCAATGTATTCTTTGGCCATTGGGATTTTGACGTCCGATACGCACGTTCTTAAATAGATGTGCTTGCCATCTGTAAAAAATATGACTTTTGCGGAACAGAATGTCTCGACCTTATTTCGTTTAAACATTTCTCTAAAAATGTACTTGAACAAGTTCTTTTCATTTTCAGGATGTGTAAGGGCAAAACAATTGGCTGTTAGTTTTATGTTATTCAGACTCATTTCGATATCCAGTTTTCTATAAACAGCATTATTAAGAACCATTGCCTTTAAATAGCGCCTTATTGACAATAAGGGTATTATTCAGCATTTATAAACGCTAAAAGTAACTTCTATGTGCATTTAACAAAAGTGGCTTATAATATACTTAAAACCCTCAAAATTGATATAGGAACACCAGTTTTGTGTGGAAGTAAAGCGTAACACTCATATTATGAAAACCAACCACAATTTATTAAACCTACACTTTAATGATACTTATTTTTTGTGTTGTAATTTTTTTTTAAAAAAATATATGCTTTGCTGATTATTTTAAACTATTGACTGTATTTTAAGCTGTGCGTAAACTTTAAACGTTGTTTTGTACAATCCACACCTAGTTTGATCCTGTTTGGACGACTGAAAAATGAACATAAAGAATAGAACTACGTTGCAGTTTTATGAAGAACTGCAGTTGGTGTATGACCGTTTCAATGAAAGGCTATTCAAAAATGAATTACCAGATTGTTTGATTACGCTTCAACGTATCAACAAAAATACCGGTTATTGGTCTGAGAATAGATTTGCTTCGACAGAAGATGATACGGCGTATACGCACGAACTGGCCCTTAACCCTGATTACTTTGGCACCCAACCATTGCTTAACATTTTTAAATGCTATGCACATGAGATGTGTCATATGAAACAAAGCATTTTTGGTGAGCCATCTAAACGCTCATATCACAATGCTGAGTTTGCGGCATTTATGCTTGAGATCGGTTTGATTATGACTGATGACGGCACAAAAGAAGGTCGCACGACAGGCGAGAAGATGACCGAAATCGTTGCACCTGATGGCTTGTTTATTCAAGTGTGCAATGAGCTTGTCGATGAAGGGCGTATCATCAAATGGTATGACAAGTACGCACCCAAAACGATTTCAAGTCTTGAAATGATTCAAGAGCAAGTGCAGTTGTTGGAGTCCATTCCGACTGCTTCTCCAAAGCTATTTCATATTGCCTTACTTGGCAATGAAATCAATTCAGCTTTGAAATCACCTAAAAAAGAGAAGCCAGTTGCCGAACCGGCAAAAGCACCAGATTCCCTCACTGGATATGCCATCCCAACAAGTGATGAAGAAGAGGAACCGACTCCCACTACAATGAATCCCTTTGATGTAGCGATCGGACTAATCGACATATCAAATACCGGTGCAAACCTTGGCGGTTATTATCCAACGGCTTTTGATGAAGATCCGTTAGATGATGACGACAAACCAATACCAGAACCTAAGGTTGTTAAACTTTATAAGGGTGAACAACCAAACGGCGATGATAACGAGCTTATTGTACTCAAAGAAACTATGATCGGTGGAACACTCTATCAAGAGCTTGGTTTAGCCAATTTTGAAGAGCCTGAGCCTGAGCCTAAGAAACAGACTAGGGCATCTTTTGCGTGTCCTGAGTGTGGCCGTGGTGCAACGTGTAGTCCTACTTTTAGATTATCGTGTACTGAATGTGAAGTTGAACTGGTACCATCAAAATCCATTGATAAAAGCCAGGTGAAGAAAAACAAAAAGGCTGCTA
Source organism: Acinetobacter sp. YH01010 (assembly GCF_013420775.1). Lineage (NCBI taxonomy): Bacteria > Pseudomonadati > Pseudomonadota > Gammaproteobacteria > Moraxellales > Moraxellaceae > Acinetobacter > Acinetobacter sp. YH01010. The sequence goes on from NZ_VOYF01000019.1 coordinate 19,957, forward strand.
AAGCTGACCAAGGGGATGCAGAATGAAAACGATTGAAGAGCTTGGAATTCTGTTTTCTTCACACAAATACCGTTTTTATAACGAAAAAGACTTACAACTCGCGATTGAGCAAATGTTTATTGCCAATGAGATTCCGTATGAACGTGAGGTTCGTCTATCAAATAAAGACATCATTGATTTTACTGTTGAGCTTGATGTCGGCAAGGTGGGTGTTGAATTAAAAATAGATGGTGCACGTAACGCATTATTGCGTCAGATCAATCGCTATTTAAGCCATGACAGCATAAAAGCGCTCTATGTGGTTGGTACACCGTATTGGGTGAATAACATTCCAATCCAACTGAACAATAAATTTATTTACCGCCATCGTATTTTAGTGGGGGTCTTCTAATGTCTAAATCTTACGGCACCATTTCTCGTCAAGAAAAAAACTGGCACATTGAATGTGAACCACATGTTAAAACACGACTTAAGCGTGTATTCCCACAAGTCAGCCAACATGCATCAAAATTTATTGAGTTAAGCGATACGCCGTCTAATTGTCACGACCTACTTTGGTTTATTGAACGTTATCCAATGCATGTTGATGATCTTAAATACATGAAAGCGCAATCTAAGGCTTATGTGTCGCTAAAAGAAGATATTTTGGATGTGATGGACTATAAACGTCCGATCAAAACATTTGATCTTGCCGTGCCTCCATATGAGTATCAAAGAGCAGCTGCAGATCTACTACTTAATGTTAAAGGTTTGCTCTTGGGGGATGATTTGGGCCTTGGCAAAACAGCGAGTGGAATATGTCCGATGATTCTACCTGAATCGCTCCCGGCGCTTTTTGTGACAATGACACATCTTCCAATGCAAATTAAGAATGAAATTGAACGCTTTGCTCCGCACCTAAAATGTCACATCCTAAAGAAAGCATCGCCTTATCCATTGCACAAAGAGGGTGAAGCAGCACCCGATGTCATTATCACCAGTTATTCAAAGTTGAACGGTTGGGCTGAATATCTTGCCGGAAAGATTAAGTACGTAGTGTTTGACGAGATCCAAGAGTTACGGACTGGCTATACATCGCAAAAGTATTCCGCTGCTAAACTCATTAGTGACCAAGCTGAATTACGCCTCGGTCTATCAGCTACACCGATTTATAACTACGGTGATGAATTCTACAACATCATTGAAATATTGCGTCCAGATAGCTTAGGTACCGCTACCGAATTCGCTCGTGAGTGGTGTTCACACGAAAAACGTATTAATGATCCTAAAGCGTTCGGGATGTTTTTACGTGATGAAGGTCTAATGTTGCGCCGTACTCGAGCAGATGTAAATCGAGAGTTACCGCCAGTACAAATCATCCCTCAATATGTCGAAAGCGATCCTAAAGTACTGGATCAAATTAAGGGCAAGGCAATGGAACTGGCAAAAGTAATTTTAAGCTCTACTCAAGAATTCCAAGGGCAAAAGCTTCGTGCGACAGAAGAATTCAATATTATGATGCGCCAAGCAACAGGTATCGCCAAAGCGCCGTATGTCGCTGAGTTCGTGCGTATGCTTGTTGAGTCTGGTGAATCAGTCATGCTTTATGGTTGGCATCGAGATGTGTACAACATTTGGCTAGAACGCTTGGCTGAATTCAATCCTGTTATGTATACAGGTACGGAAGGACCTGCAGCTAAGGAACGATCTAAACAAGCATTCTTGAATGATGAAAGTAAAGTCTTCATTAGTTCATTACGTTCATCTGCCGGGCTTGATGGCTTGCAGTACCACTCAAAATGCAAAACATTTGTGTTTGGTGAGTTGGATTGGTCGCCTGGTGTTCATGATCAATGTATTGGTCGCTTAGACCGTGACGGTCAAATCAAACAGATCTCGGCATATTACTTGTTGGCTGATTCGGGTTCAGATCCAATTATTTCTGATGTCTTAGGCATCAAAAAAGGCCAGTTGGAAGGAGTTAAAAACCCGAATGGCGAATTATTTGAACATTTAATTACGGACGGTGGCGGTATCAAGCGCTTAGCCGAACACATACTGAATAAGAAGGTAGCTTAAGAGAAACTTTATGACTGAACTTTACCTAGCTTGTTTTAGAGATTCTGCTACAAAACTTCGGTATGACCAGGCCCTTTCGTTAAAAGATCGCTATATTCTTCTTCCTTTTGATATAGCCGATGCACATAAACTACCATGGTGCTATTTATGAATATTGAAATGCTTTTGTGTATGTCCAACTTAAATTGACCAACAAATTAGGTTCTTTATCCAAAGCGAATAGATCTGAATAAACATTAAAGTTTTTACCCAAAAATGCATTGTGTAAGAAGTGAATAAGGTCTAGATCCACGTAGTTAACCGTAGACACAATCTTTAAGTATTCAGACAAAGCTTTAAACATCGGTGTTAGCTCTGCGATGGCACGGCTATACCGCTGTTCTGATTTATGCTCTCTATATTTTTCAAAGCCATTTTTCAAAATCCTTTTGAGCTCTGCATCATCAAATGGAATATTTGAATAAAACTCACCAGTACTAAGATCTCCAAAATTAGACATAAAGTTATCAATCACGGGTAATTTACGTTCTAGAGATAAGCGCTGCGTTGATCTGATTAATTTAATGAATGAATAGAAAAACGGTAAGAAGCGTCTGTAGTAATCATAAATGACCTCTGCAAGCTTACGATCGCGAACATCAGCATTGATGGGTACACATTTAGGATATTGCGTAACAAAATTGGGTTTCTGCAGATAAATGGTTAGGTCCTTAAACACCTCAGCACCATTTAGGCGATTAGATTTAAGAAATGACCAATCTACCAAGTCATAATCTACTGCACGAATCTCTCTTAGATTTAATTCATCAAACTTAAAGTTGAGTAGGCGTAGGTAATCTACAAAATTAGCCAAGTACCATGGCTGAGTTTTATCGATGTTGTATTCAGGATGACTATCAATGTCCAAGTGATTTAATAAATTGGTCCACGACTGGTCAATTCCAGCCAAATTAACTTGTTTGTCTATTCGATCAGGGGTAAGCATAGTAATCCCAATTGTATATACTAATTCGTAAGAAATTAGATACATTGTATCAATAATTCCTAGAATAAATATTCTTTTAAATTTTTTATCAATTCTAATTCGCCACACAACAAAAATGCTTATTTACTGAGCTAAAAACTTATATCCAATTAATTAAAACCCTATATAATTATTTTAATACTCTAATTCGAGTGAGTTGTTATGATTAGTGATCCAATCGAAATCGCAAAATTAAAACAAAGCATCTTAGATTTAAGAAACAATATTTTTCCTCCACAAAACCTTTTAACGGTTGATGGATTACCAATTTATTATGGTGAGAAAAAGTTTGTTGATGAATATCTTGCACAATGGATGGACTTTTATCAAAAAGCATTAGAACTTTCTAATCCTTTTGGTGATCCTATTGATTTGTCCGAAATAAATGAAATTCATTTGCCTGTGCATTTTAATTTGCCCGTGTTTGCTCGTAATGTCACTCGCATGATTTTAAATAAAACACTGGCCAAGGAATCTATTACTTTTCGTTCAAGTGCAGATCTGTTTGAGAAGTGCGGATACTTCAATCGTGAATATACGGATTTAATTTATGAGTACTTTGATCGTGATGAAGATAACGTATTGGTCGGGCATCGACCGTATAACGATATTCGTGCGTACTTGTTTTATGCCGGCGATGAAGAGCGTCATCGCACGAGATTTTATAACTCTGGCCTGGTGCTCGGTTATCCCGAAGGTTGGAATAGCATTGAGATCTTAGATAATCGTAACAACACCCGAAAACAGCGTAGTGATGCTTATACAAACCCTTTAGCGAAAAATAACACATGGTTCATCTACAAGAAGCTGTAATTAGCCAAAGCGCCGTGCGAGATCGCAATAGAGCCTTGGATCTATTGAAGTGGATTGCGATTGTGACCATGGTTATTGACCACGCATCAATATTATTTCCTCAATATAATCTGTTGTTGAGGACGATTGGCCGTTGGGCTTTTCCTATTTTTTGTATCATGCTTGCATTCAATTTGAACCAAGCTATTTCTAAAAAGAAAACCCATACATTAAAAAACTATTTTAAAAATTTGGCGTTGTTTTGTGTGCTATCAGAAGTACCGTATCAACTATTCAACCAAGAGCCATTTACAACTCTGAACGTCATGCCTACGTTGCTTTTAGGATTTTTGCTTGTTGTATTAGGGGAATCTAAACATAAATATGCAACGCTGCAGTTTGTCTCTCTGTTAGTCGTGATCACATTGCTATCTAATTTTATTATGTATAGCGTGTGGGGCGTTTTATTAATTGTATTCCTGTATTTATTCTTTAAAACAACCAACGTTCATTCTAAGAAATACTTTTTAATGATCAGCGTCTTGCTCACTTCATTGGCCAACATTTTCAACTGGTTGATTGGTGGCTACTATACGGATATGACTACATATTCTTTGGCATTCTCATTTGCTGTCAGTAGCGCCATTGCAACGTGTATTGGTGCACAATTCCTACTGAAAGGACAGCACATGAATATACCTTTTGAATTACCGCCAGTGGGGAAGTGGGCGTACTGGTTCTATCCAGTACATCTCGTCATCATTTGGATTCTTTTTAAATTTGCATAATAAATTTAGGCATAAAAAAAGCACCAAAGTATTTATGACTAAGGTGCTTTTTTATTGCTTAATCAGCGTTATTCGCTAGATCCAGCATCTAAACCGAATGAGCTAATTTCTTGCTGTCTTTCTTGCTCAGCTGCTTGTTCTGGTGATGCTTGTGGAGTAGGTGCACCAGATTGGTTATTTTGTTGATCATATTGATTCAGCAATTGCTTTAATGCTTCAGGATCTTGAGCAATTTGATTCGCAATTTCTAATGTTGGGTCCTGTTGTTTTTTACCAGCAGCATAACCAAAAATAGCCAAACCAATGAAAGCAGCAAAGAAAGTGGCAAGTACGATCAGTACAAATTTACCAATAATGCTACCTTTGAAGCGTTCAAACCAAGTTTCATCTTCATAGTGGTAAGGTTGGTTAATGTTTTGGCAACCATAGCTAAATGCATCCATCCACGCATTACGAACCAATTGTTTAATTTGTTCTGTTTGCGGTAAATGACCTTTTTTAGCCACGTTTACTTTGATTTTTGGCTCTGCTAATACAAAACGTTTTTCTTCACCATTACCTAGTGTATTAACGAGCTCTACGGTACCAGAACAAGTGAAATAACGACCAACATCATTGTTTTCTAAAGTATCAAAACCACTGATTTGTATTGTTAACTCTTTAAGATCGGCATTCGGGATTTTTATATTTTTAGGTTGACGATTCAAATCTTCAGAATCCGTATCAACTGAGATTGTTAAAAGGTCATTGTTACTAAAAATTGAAACAAGAGGGTCGTGAGATAGAATGTCTTTTTGCTTCTTAATTAAACTCACAATGTATCACCAGTTAAAATAGAAATTAAAAGTATTATATTTTAAAAAAGGGTTTTAGTGATAGTTTATTTTATGTTTAACGTAAAAAAGCCACTTTTAAGAAAGTGGCTTTTAGGTTTAAGGGAGGTAGTTATTATTTATAAAATATTCCTTTTTAATTCTCTTAATCTCCATGCCTTTGTCTAAAAGCAATTTAAACTCATTAAAATCATCACGCATAAGCTTATGAACCTTTAATGATTTTTGACTCTTAGCTTTGATAGCACTGTTGTATTGTACTGCAGCAACCAGATCGTAATGCTTATTTAGATCCAAACCATAAAGTGATGTTAATTTTTCAGAAATATAATCAAATATAACGGTCAAACAGATGACCTTATTGTTAGTGTTAGTCAGTATCTCTTCTGGAAATTCATTATTTCCCGAAGCTGCACTGGCTAAACGTGCCCATTCTGTCATGGGTAGGGAACCATCTTCACCAATCACGTTGATTAAGTTGTTTAAAAAGATAAAGCGGTGATTAAAAAACTTCACTTTGCTTTTTTGCAAAATTCTAAATGTATAAACGTTTGCCCAATACACAACATAGTTTTTAATCTTTAGACCATTGATTGAGTCTTGCGTTAATAAATCTTCATTGGTGATGCCATGATATTGAGTTGCTTCTTCAGTGACTTGTTTTTTTGGCTTCCAGTAGCTCTCTTCAGCATTATAAAGATACTGAGCCTGTTCTATTGATGATGTGCGGCACTTTTTAATACGCGTCAAAATAGACGACTTAATAATGTCAGGCACATCAACTGGATTCTTGACTTTGGCGGTAAATTCCAGTGTGAGGAAACATAATGGTGCTGGCATAGCTTGGCCTTTCTAATATCCCTTAATTTATAACTTAAAACGTTCTATTTTCTGAATTGATATTCGCGAAATAAGGAACTAATTGCTTTTCTCGGTCATGAATGTATGCAGTTGATGACATATCCAATACCGCACCTGGTACATAAGTTAGGTTTAGATTGATATTTTCACCGTTACCATCGATCAAGACGCCATTAAACCGCGCTTTGTCTGGATCTCCTTTTACAAATAGCTGTTGGCCAACATAACCGGACAAGCTATTGATATAGAGGTTTTTCATTTTTTCCGAAGATTGCAAAGCATTTATATAGAGAAGATCCATAATTTTTTCTTCTCCATTTTGATTTCTAATTTTTACTGTTTTTGGACCAACAACATCCACAATTGTAGCAATCCATAAGTCATGATGTTCAACTTCCCAACCATTGTAGCGACTTTCAATCCAATCGGGGCTTAAGAGTCTTGGCTTAAAGGGGTAGGAGTAGATTTTGAATATTAAGATCGAAACCACAATTATGATTGGCAAGCCAAAACATATTTTTATTTTATGTTTCTTAAAAGCACTGTTAAACATAACCGTATATACCAAAAAATTTAAAATCATTTTAACTTAAAATAATAAGTTTGTATTGGTTAAAACCATTGATATATCAATTATTCATCACTGTTATAGGTATAACCATCATCACTACTGCGATCTTTACCTACTAATAATTCTTCAATACGCTTAGCTTCAGCTATTGTTCTGAGTGCATTTTCCTTTTTTTCTTGTCGTTCTGTATTTTCACGAATCGCTTCAAGAATCTCAGGAGATAAGGCCTTTTCAGGTTGTTGTTCTTGGGCTTCAGGCTCGGAAGCACTTGCTTCTTCAGCCTTTATAGGTTGGTCTTTTTTCTTAGGATCTACCAAGTCATAAAACACAAGTTCTTTTGATTCACTCGTTGCGGATTCGTCTAAAAACTTCTTTTCTTGACCTTTTAATGGATCTTGTTCATTTGGAGTATTAGAGTTATTACAGGCACTTAAAAGGGTGGAAATTAAAATAACCGTTGCGAAGTTAAAAAGGGTTTTAGACACGTTGAAAATCCTTTAATATAATAACGTATTCTACATAATAAAAGTCCGTAGGTAAAAGTATGTCTTCAGATAAAAATAGTTCTGATAGTGCTACACAAAAGGTAAATATTACCAATGAGGTTTTAGATGAAGCTGCCATTAAACAGGCAATTGAAGCTAATCAACCCCGTAAATCAGGTATTTTAAAGCGAGTCTTTTTTGATTTCGGGCGTAAAAGCCACTGGAGTTCAGCTAGAAAAGGGTTTTTACCGCATTTATCTAATATTAGATCAATGCTGTCGCCAACATGCCCCGAATGCGGTAAATCGATTTTAATGCATGACAACAGGATTCCACGTTCTTATAAAGGCAACGTGAATTGGGTATGTGCACACCCTTTATGTGAATATGAAATTGTCGCACCTAACAATTTTAAACAACTGAAAAAACTCATTGCTAATACTCACTACCCAAGAGGGCAAGAACGTTTAGCTTCAATGAGTAATGATGAAATAGACAAGCTTATTAAAAACCATCAGTTTTCTTCTTATTTGTATTTAGCATTATCTATGTTTACAGGCTTGTACGTAGTTTATATGTTCTTTAAAGCGCTATATCCAATGCTTGTTGTACCAGGTGTATTATTGGTGTTTTATCTATACATGGTTAGCATCAATTCAGCTTATCGTGCATGGCAAGTCCGTACTGGTCTTTTATTCTTACCGAATTCGCCATTCTTGGCATGGTTCCGCTATGCGCCAAAAAAATATAGCTTATCGTGGTATGACGGCAAAAACCCATTGCCAGTTGAAACACTGAATAAGTTAGCTGACCGTAAACAGCACCTAATCGACAATTTCAACAACAACGATAAAGGTGCTGATTAATATGCTGTTAAAACCAACGCTATTTGCGACTCTATTAGGATCAAGCGTTGCTTATGCTCAATTGCCTCAAAGTTCTGAGGCTCTAGGTTCATATGCAAACCATGTCAATTCTAATGGATCAAGTACACCATATCGACCATTTCAGGTCATGACCAACACTCAGCAAGAAACGGCGCCAGCAAAGCAAAGAGGCTTTACGAGTCGTTACTTGGGCGTGAAGTACACACCGAAAAAAACTGAAGAAACTTCGACTAGCACTGAGCGCACGGCAGTTGCACAAAATGGACCACAACCTAGTGGCCAGCAAGCACCAGCACCACAACAACAACCCGTTCGCCAGAATATCCGTCCTGTTACTTATACCTATCCAACTACGCAATACAATCAAGCGAGTGCATCTTACGATCAAACCGTACCGGGTAGAGTCGCTACTTTGAGTTGTGTTATTCATGCTGCGCGGTCAGAAGGTGTTCCGCTGTATGTTTTATTGGGTATACATAGCAAAGAGCGTGGTACCAATGGACAAACAGTGCAAAACAAAAACCTTTCATTGGATATGGGGCAATTCCAAATCAATACCATACACTTTAAACGTGGCGGTATGTTTGAAAGTTATAACAGCCATTATGTGCGTACTGATGGATGTCTGAATGCGCGACTTGCAGCCAAGATCTTGCGAAATCGATTAGCCACAAAACCGTCAACCGATTTTTGGGTTAGAGCAGCTGCTTACCATTCATGGACGCCATCTTTTAATGCGATATATCGCAATGGCACGGCGAAACAACCTGGTTTAGTTGCGTATGCACTTCAATGGAAAAACTGGCTTGAGAGAAAGGGGATAAATCCTAACTAATCAGCTAAATATATTTTTTAAGAAAAAAATTCCAGTTATGTAATGCGATATAATTTACCTATTCTTTACCCACTAAGGATTCAAAATGAACCTTAATACAACTTTAAAAAGTTTAGCTTTAACCTTATCCATGTCTGTTGTTGCTACTGCAGCTCAAGCCGATTTTGTTGGCAAAGTTGTACGTATTTCTGACGGCGACACTATCACCGTTTTAAACAACAACAATGAGCAGATCCGTGTTCGCTTCAACCAGATTGATGCACCAGAAAAGAGTCAAGCTTTTGGTCAGAAATCGCGTCAGAACATCAGTTTCTTGCATGAAACGATTGTGTATGTGCAAGAAAATAGTAAGGACCGCTACGGTCGTACTCTTGGTACCATTTTTCAGATGCGTACAAACCAAGTGCCTAACTTAAACATCGTGAATAGTGTTAACTATAAGCAAGTTAAAGATGGCTATGCATGGGCTTATCGTGAATATCTCAAAGATAAAATTATTTTGAGTGCTGAAAGCAACGCACGTTCTCAACGCCTTGGTTTATGGGCTGATCCAAACCCTGTTTATCCAAGCCAGTACCGTCACAATAAGTAATATTGATGAACGGTGAATTAAATACCGCTAAAGCCGTAGCGGTATTAAATAAATATGTACTGCAACAACAATGTGGTAATCGTATGGAACTGCAGTTTTTCAGTGAAGAACTGCAAGCTCAGATTGAAGCTCTCAGCTTGGCTTCTGTACGAAATGAGTTGGTTACTCAGTTGGCAAATTTGGGAAAATGTCTTTGTGATGAAAAGTTGGTGAATTGTTCAGCCAACGCAAATTACTCAGAAGTGGCAATAGATTTCCTTGAAATGCACTTAGAGTCGCTGGAAGGGCGACAGTTCAAAGAAGGTTTTATATGACATCTATTGTCATATCCACGGAATCCAATTAATCACCAAAACAGAACAAGCCACTAAGCTATTTAGTGGTTTTTTAATGGGTTAAATTAAATATTTTCATCATTCTTATAGATATAAAATAAATAAATAGTTGATAATAGGTTATTAATTTAAACCTATAATTGTGATTTTTATGCCTTTACTCGATTGGGTTAATCGTAACCAAGCCGAAGAAACAGCAAGCCAAGTTCCATTCCATCTTTTAAAATTCCAGAAATCATTTGGTGATACCGATACAGCCAAAGAAAACCTTATTATTCAGGGTGATAATCTACAAATCTTAAAATCTTTACTACCTTTATATGGCGGTAAGGTTAAATGTGTTTTTATTGATCCACCGTATAACAGTCAATCAGCTTTTGAGCACTATGATGATAAATTAGAACACGCTCAATGGCTTACAATGATGTATCCACGTTTGCAATTACTAAAGGAGCTTTTAACTGAAGATGGTTCTATTTGGATTACTCTTGATGATAACGAATCACATTATTTAAAGGTCATGTGTGACGAAATCTTTGGAAGAAAAAACTTTGTAGCAAACATCGTATGGCAAAAAAGATATTCGAGAGAAAACCGTGAAGCTATTGGAGATGCTCACGACCACTTGCTTGTATATGCTAAAAACTCAATGGAGTTTAAAAAAGTTCGTAATCTAGTTCCTATGAATGAAACGCAAGCAAAAGTATATAAAAACCCAAATAATGATCCTAAAGGCAGATGGCGTGGTATTCCTATGACAGCGCAAGCTGGACATGCTACACCAGAGCAATTTTATGAAATTGTGAGCCCATCAGGTAAATCTTTCAGACCTCCAGAGGGAAGGTGTTGGGGTGTTTCAAGAGCAACATATGATAGATTGTTAGAAGAAGGGCGAATATATTTTGGTAAAAATGGTGATTCACAACCTAATATTATTAGATACTTATCTGAAGTTAAAGGTGTAGTGCCTTGGACTTGGTGGAACCATGAAGATCATGGACATACCGATGAGGCAAAAAAAGAAAGTCAACTTTTGTATGGAAAAGATGAAACATTCTCTAGCCCAAAACCTGAAAGATTGATGGAAAAAATACTCTATATTGCGACAAATAAAGGGGATATGGTTCTTGATTCATTTTTAGGTTCAGCGACTACCGCCGCTGTAGCTCACAAAATGGAAAGACACTACATTGGTATCGAAATGGGTGATCATGCTCAAACTCACGTTATCCCGCGTTTAGAAAAAGTCATTGAAGGTGAGCAAGGTGGCATATCTAAATCCGTGGAGTGGCAAGGTGGTGGAGGTTTTAGTTTTTATAAACTAGGCAACGCCGTTTTTGATGATCAGGGATTTTTAAATTCTGATGTTAAGTTTATGGACCTAGCTAGTTATATTTGGTGGCTCGAAACTAAATCAGCATTCAATAGTGCTGTAAGCCTTGAGAGTCCATTCTTAGGTGTTCATGACGGCGTATCTTATTTCTTACTATATAACGGCATTTTAGGTGATAGACGGCCTAATAGTGGGAATGTACTCACACATTCTATATTAAACTTCCTCAATGATTGCCATACCAGTGAAGGTAAGCGTGTGATTATTGGTGAAGCATCACGACTAGGTAAAACCAAATTAGATGAATTAAATATTGAGTTTAAACAGATTCCATATTCGTTATATGGCAATTAATACGTAAGGTTCCTCATGACTTTTCAATTAAAAAACTATCAAAGCCAGTCTTTACAATCTTTAGAGAACTACCTAACTTTAGCTGCCTCATTAGGTGCTGAAAAAGCTTTTAATAAGTGTGTCGGTGAAGACATTAAATATAATGATCGCTTAGATGGAATTCCTAGTGTATGTCTACGCGTACCAACTGGAGGGGGTAAAACCGTACTTGCTTCACATAGTATTGCGATTGCTGCGCGTAACTACGTAAATACAGATTCTCCAATTGTACTATGGCTTGTACCAACAGATATGATTCGCCAACAAACACTTTTGGCGTTATCTGATGCTACACATCCATATAGAAAAGCATTACAAGGGTATTACGGCGATCGCATCAAAGTATGTGACATTGAAAGTCTACAAACTTTGAACAAGCATGATGTGAATCAATCATGCATTGTGATTGTGACAACGATTCAAGCGTTCAATATCGACAAGGAAAAGACTTATCAACGCAATGCTTATGCATTTGATGAATCATTAAGTGAACATTTTACGAGCCTTACTGACTTCCAAACTGAAGGCATGGATCGAGTATCAGAAGATACTTTGAAATATCAAACATTTCTAACGCAACGTGATATAGGCCGTGTAAAGCATTCCTTGGTTAACTTTTTTCATTTACATAGACCGATCATCATTGTCGATGAAGCTCATAAGAACCGGGGTGGTAAAACGTTTTTTACTACATTAAAAACGTTGAATCCAAGTTGTTTGATTGAGCTTACAGCTACTCCAAAAGACAATAATGTGCTTTATTCAGTATCGGCAGCAGAATTAAAATCAGAAGAGATGATTAAACTTCCTGTAGTTCTGACTGAACATACTGGTAGTTGGCAAGATTGTATTCGCGATGCGCTAATACAACGCCAGAAACTAGAAGTACTGGCACAAAATGAAAGGGAATATATCCGACCAATATTGCTAATACAAGCTCAGGATAAAAATGGTGATGCTAATGTAAATGTTGTTAAAGAACATTTATTAAGTGAATATGAAAATATTACTAACGACTGGATTGCTATTTCTACTGGTGGTACCAAAGAGCTTGAAGATGAAAATCTATTTAGCCCTAAAAGCAAAGTCAAGATTGTAATCACTGTAGAGGCATTAAAGGAAGGTTGGGATTGTTCTTTTGCATACGTGTTAGCAAGTTTGCAAAACATAAATTCTGCAACTGATGTTGAGCAATTATTAGGCCGTGTTTTACGGATGCCATACGCTAAACTGCGTCAAAATGACGAGTTAAATAAAGCGTATGCTCATGTCATTTCGAGTTCTATTGCACAAGCTACGATGTTACTTAAAGATCGCATGATTCAAAATATGGGGTTTGAGAAGTGGGAGGCTGATGCAACAATTGTCGCTAAACCTCAGTACAATCTTGGGCTTGGAGGCGATGGTACAGCAACGAAACAAAAGATCCCTGAAACTATGATCTCTGTCCCGTTTGAAGTAAAGCCAGAAACCCTATCCGAAGAACTTAAGCAAGCAATTCAGACAAGAGAAAATAGCCAAGGTACCTCTTTGATTATCAATAAAGGTACGACTAATGAAACTTTTGATAAGATTGAAAAGGCCGTAATTGATCAGACTCCGCCTAAACAACTTGAAAAGGTTCAGGAAGTCTTTAATGAAGCTCGTGCTGAACGCCAGGCATATCAAGCACCTGAAAACTGGAATGCTTCTTTCGCATCAATTCCACAACTAGGTTTGTTCGTGGATGGTATGTGGCAAATTGCAGATAAGGAAACAATAGAAGACTCTATAGAATGGAATCTATTAGATTTCCCTATACAACTTGAAGGTTTTTCTATCAAAGAAACCGTCAATAGTTTTGAGATTGATCTTAATATAGATGAACAAAAACTCAATTATGCGTTACTTCAGAATCAACAAGCTCAATTTTCTAATATGCCGACTCTGGTTACTGAAACCGATCTTATTAATTGGCTTGATCGCAAAGTAAGTAGACAAGGGGTAACGCAAGTTCAGCTAAGAGCATATTTAACAAAACTGTTAAGTTATTTGCTTCACGTAAAAAACTTTACTCTTACACAATTACATCGTGCTCAGTTCCAACTATCCCTAGCCATCACAAAAGAATTGGATCGGTTATTTGAGTTGGCGCGTCAACAGGCTTTCCAAGGCGATTTGTTTAGTCAATTCCAAGTGGCCAATCAGCCTCAACCTGAAAATACATTTAAGTTTGAACCAGGCAAGTATCCTGTAAAGAAACCTTATCGTGGTGGATGCAAGTTTGAAAAACACTTCTATGCTCAAATTGACGACCTAAGAGAAAAAACTGAAGGTGGTAGCCTTTCGGAAGAGTTTCGATGTGCTCAACTACTTGAATGGCACTCTCGAGTAAAATATTGGGTCCGAAATATACCGAAACAGCCACAAACATCATTTTGGTTGCCTACTGGTAAGGACTATTTTTATCCAGACTTTGTTGCTGAGTTGGATGATGGATCTATATTCGTTCTTGAGTATAAAGGTAGTCACTTAGATAGTGCCGATGATGCGAGAGTTAAAGATGCTATTGGTAGACAGTGGGCTAAAGATAGCCAGGGTAAGCGTATTTTTCTTATGGCGACAAAACTAGATAAAAACGGACGTAGTTTGGAAGATCAAATTAACCATGCTTTAGCAAAATAGATATATACCCACTAAAAAAGCCCCGATATTCGGGGCTTTTTCATATCTGCTTTTACATATCGAACGACTGTCCACGTTCGTTAGTTTTGTTTAAATTTTGCGGTTCTATACCATACAGCTTTAGACCATCACCTAGAACGAGATCATCTACACGCTTTTCAAAACGAGTAAAGAAATCGTTCAGTCTTTGGAAGACTGGTGGTTCATCTAACAGTTTGGCCATGTTGTTTAATGTTTTACTTAGACCGTTCACAAGATTGAACTTTTGTTGACGGTCCAAAGACAAGCTGTTCGATGTATCTAAAAGGGTGGTGAGGCTTTCTTGAACCTTTTGATAGTTTTGATCATTGGTCACATTACTGACAATCAAATGCACTACTTTGTTTTTGATCTTCAATGTATCCAGATTCAATTGATCAAATGCAATGGTCCTATCAGTAAGATTTTCTCTAAATGTTTTGAGATTCTGCCACTCTGGATGTGCAGCCTCTAAATCAGATAAAACTTTCATGATTGACGCACGGTATTCGCTATCAGACGCACTAATCACAAAAAGTTCAGGATACGACCGCTTCTTAGAAACTTCTTCCTGAGCTTTATTGAGCTTATCTTCAGCGACAGCAATTGAACCCTCAACATCGGCATTACTAATACCAGCTTCATGAATTAACTTTCTAGCTTTATACATTTCTGCTGAATGAAGCCAAAAAGCGGTAAAGATAGCTGACTTAGCGTAGCTATGATGATCGATACCTTGCTGAAGGTTTTGTTCGGGAATGGTCGAACGATCCACACTCTGCAATTTAACTGTATCTTTGTTGATGTCCTTGGATACATCAATATGTACTTTGGTATTTTGCATGCTATCCATACTTGGGTTTGTGCTAGTGGTTGGTTCTTTGGCACCCATTTTCTCGAATTCAATATCACCGGCTTTAATCTTTTGATGGCCATCTGCAGTAGCTACAACTTTCAAAACATCATTTTGAACTTTGGTGACATCAATTTCAGAAAGGATCTCCATATAAGACTTAATGCCCTCAAGAGTCATGACGGGCGAAGATACAGGTGCCGTAGCGGTTGGAGTTGATTTATCATCAAATGCTTTATCAAATGACGGCGGTTGGTACTTTGGTTTTGCATAGGATTTCGTGCTACCTGTACCAGCTGGTCCATCATAGTTAGCTTTTGATAGATCTTGTTTACGCTTTTCAATATTTGCGTTGTAATTTTCAATATTTGCTTGGTTTTTAGCTCGTATGTTCTGCAATTCCAGATATTTTTCATCTGATTGTGCAATCACAATGCCGTAATTCGGTTGGTATTCTTTATTAGGGAACTTGGCTGCATAAGCTTCGCGTTGACGGTTGTAGCGGTTAATTGCATACGCAACTTCAGGGATCTTGTTGTCTATACGTTTGACGGCGTTATTTAGTTCTTTTGCCAACTCTGCAGCTAAACGTTCAACACCTAAATATTGACGAGCATCATCCCAATCAGAAACAGATAATTTATTTTGGAAAACTGGGGGTAGGGTGATACGTGTATTTTCATGTTTGCTCACATCACCTAACACACCACTTAATGAAAAGTTGTGACAAGCTTCTTGTAAGCCAGGATTCAAACCAGACTCAAGCGTTTGGCCAGCATCGTTATCATAACCAACAAATATATTGGCTTCAGGATTGATGCTGCGGATAAGCTCAGCAACACTTGAGATATTGGATTTACTGTATGACGCTAAAACTTGTGTGTTTTCTGCAGTAAAACCCTCACCCAATAAACCAAGCTCTAAACCAGCATCCAACGCCTTACGTGCGCTGATCGCTGTTGCCCAACCCTCCTTGATCAAATAGTTCTTTGCATTTGGGTTAAAGACTTCATAGCCAACATCAGGATTTTTGCTAACAGGCAAGAATGCATCTTTCGTTTTGGCTTTATCAAAAAAGTACTTGCCCTTATGCAGTACTTCTTCAAGCTTGTTGGTTTCTTTGTTGCGCTTTTTTTGGCGATGGTGGGTGATACGCTGTAAATTGACGACTTTGTTATTGGTGTCAATTAACGGTGCAAGAATGACAGCTCTGCTTTTACGTAAATCAAAGCCTTTTTTCTTTTCGCCCTCAAGCTCAGGTTCAAAGTTGATAAAATGCTTTTGATACGCTAATACATTCTCTACTGTTTCAACGAGAAGCTGTTGATTGGTGGCTGATTCAGGAAGTTCACGCTTTACTGCTTCAATGGCTTCATCACGGGTAAAGTTATCTTTACGCATGATTTTAGCGCCGTATGGCTCTAGGTTCTTTTCAACCATATACGGCATTTGTCGAATGTCGCGTTTAAAGGTCTGAATGCTTCCAGTTTTATTATTAAAAAATGAATCGTCAATAACTTTACCAGCACGTTGCCACTCAATACGGATAGCGATTTGTGCAGCTAAGAGCTCTTTTTCTTGTTGAAGTAGATGCTTCTTTTGAGCTTCTTCAAACTCACGTACACGGCGATCAACATCTTCTTTGCTTGGTGGTTTGTAGTTAGGGTTTGAATCTCGTTGAGGCTTGATTACGTTCTTATAGTGGTCAGCAAAAGCAATTGAGATTTCAATGTCAGTTACACCAAAGCGGTGTCCTTTGAGCACTGGCCAGTATTCACCAGTATCACGGTTCATGTTTGGATAGATCCAATACATCCCTCGTGGTTTGACATTGTTGCTACTTGATTTACTAGGGTTATCTGATTCGGTGAGGCAAGGCACTTTTTCATCAAATACGGTCACGAATTGATATTTACCAGATGACTTGAATACGAATCCGTAGTTTCGCTCCAGTTCTTCTTGGAAAAACTGAAACATCGTATTTAAATCACAATTATGTCGGGCGCTCGGTACTTTCTCAGCCATAACAATTCCAATTTCTAATATATATTCAGGTGCAATGTGCTACCCAGGTTGCATAGGACTATTAATCATATGCTTAAGAAAATTTATACTTTTAGTATATACCGATTCTAAAAACATTTCTGTTTAATCTTTAATATAAGCTATGTCTAATAAAGGTTTAAAGAAAAATTAAAAGTTTTAATTTATTATTTTAATAAAAAAGATTTAAGCCCTCAATGTTATAATTTACAGACAATAAATAGGTTATGAGTGACCACTTATTTAGGGTTAAATTACTTTTATTAATTTGAGGTTTATATGTCAAAACAGTTTTTTTCGGGTTCTGTTGTAATCAATGGCAACGCCAATGTATACAGTTCAGGTTCAAACCATCAAATCGTTGGAAGTGGAAAACGAGTGACTAAGCAAGTACCTGTAAGCCCATTTAACGAAATCTGTATGAAAGGTCCAATGAGTCTGAAGTTTTTTGCTTCAAGTGATTCTAAAATGGAAATTACTGCAGACGATAATATTGTGGATCTTATTAGTGCTACTTTTCAGGGTGGTGTATTGGTTTTAGCTATTCAGGACAATGTGAGTTTTAGTACTCGTTCACCGTTAGAAGTATCGATCACTTACCCAACTTTAAAAGCTATTGATTTAAAAGGTTCAGGCAATATCCAGATCTTAAATCTAAATGAAGATAAATTTACCGCAAGTATTAGTGGATCTGGAAATATGGATTTAGACGGTACCATTGAACACTGTGTCTTATCTTTGAAAGGATCAGGCAATTTTGATGCGTTACCACTGAAAAGCACCAATTTAGAAGTGGCGCTATCTGGTTCAGGCAATATCTTTTGTACAGCTATCAATTCAGCTCAAGTACAGCTTTCAGGCTCAGGCAACGTTAAAGTTTATGGAAACCCAATCCATAAGACACAAAACCGAACTGGTTCAGGACAAATTAGTTTTAAATAGGTCGATAAACCTAGTTGTAAGACACTAAACCGAACTAGATCAGGAAACATTTGTCTTAAGTAGATCGATAAACCTAGTTCAATGAAAGTTTAGAGAAAAATAAACCCCAAAAGTTTGCTACCTTTGGGGGTCTATGTTTGACATTCAAATTATCGAAATAAAAATATTATTAATGAAGTTTTCGGACCATTCAGGATCGTTCGATTTACTCAAAATATCTTTGAGCCAAACCTTTAATGTTTCAATTGGATAATCTGCATTTTTGTATAAGTTAATCACGGTGATAATCTGTTGATTCAGTGCTGTTGTTGAATCATTACGTGCGATCATTTCTACAAGTTTTGTGTAGGCCTGAAGGAGTTCTGGTTCTTCAGCTCCAGTGACTTTACGGGGTTGCTTGCTAATCTGGCCAAGAATCTCAATAAATTGTTCTTTGACCAGCTCAATCGGGTGGATCTGACTAAATCCCTGTTGAGTCAGTAAGGCGTATGCGCGTAAAACCAAGCTAAACCAATTCTTTTTGGTCATGCTATCAGGATAGAGGCCTATATCATCCAACTGTTGTTTGATGCCAAAGAATAGGGCACTGATAGAGTAGTTCGGGTTAACCGTGCTTTGAATTGCAGTCGTCCACACGGCATTTTGCATTTTATGACGTATAACATCACGCGTGTAATCAACGCCGTATAAACATTTAAAATCGTTCCAGTCACTTAGATCTAGCTGTTCTTCAGTAAATTCAGGTCCAATCATGGCTGCGTTTACAGCTCGGCATGCTTCTGTTGCGTAATAGATACCGGGATTGCGCTTTATTTTGCTTTCTAATGCTGTTTTATGGTCATTATCATTGAAAATATAGAAGCGTGAAAACGGGAATTCGGCACGGAAATCACGTACTACATTCATGATGTTGCCAGCCACGTACACGACAATGACTGGAATAGAGTATTGAATTGATTCTGCAATTGCTTCACCAGTGGCGTAGCCCTCACAAAAGATTATCCGATCTTGGTTCCATGCATCCAATGGATCTTTATATAAGATTTTGAAAGCGCCGTTTGCAAGTACACCACGTAATGTAAACTTATCTTCACCACGCTTGTTTTTGTGTTCAGCGATGGTCTGAAGGAAAATGATTTGATTTTTGAGGTTTTGCCCCTCAACTAAAAGCTTGTTCTGACGTAGCGACTGTTGATCTAGATCTGGTTGCAGATCAATAATACGGTTCAGAATAATGGTGTTGTTCTTGTGTTGAGGGTAGTACTGGCTGACATAATCAATCAGCTCATTTTTAGTGAAGTTGCTTGGATTGTACAATCTAGCATGACTGAAGCTAATCTGCTTTTTCACATTGTAGTTGTGTGGACGGTTTGGCAAGGGTAGGCTTCTGGCCCATTCAAAACCCGTATAGATTTGAGCCAATATCTCTTGGTCTTTTTTGTTCTTCTCAGCACTTTTGCATGAGTTTAAGAAGCGTTTAAGATCTTCTTCTTGCTGTTCCTTGGTATATACGGTGTCACCAGGTTGCAGATCCATTTCTTGAATGTATTCATACAAGCTGTAAGTGAAGTTTGCACCGCCAGCATGAAACCAACCATAAGACATACGTGCGTTATCTAGATCTACGAGATACCAGGCCGTTTTTTTCTTATTTTTTGTGGCGTCATTGTGGTGATTGGTTCTGAGGTAAATACGTTTAGAGCTTCGTTCAAGCTGAAAGTCACTCTCACGATCAAATACAATGCCCTCATTTTCAAGATGCGATCTAAATATTTTAGATAGCGTACCAATATCGATACCATACTTGATCATGAGGGGGTTCATAAATAAAGAAACTCACTTATAAATATTTTATAACCAGCGGTTGAGCGACTACATATTTTGATGGGTTGTTAGTTTGCAACGTGATTTCATGAGCGTAATGCCATGCCTTAGTGATACGGTTTAGGATGACACTTTCAAGGTCGTCTTCTAAGAATTCGTAAAGATTAAATCGCACGTTGTTTAAGATCAGTTTTTTATAACCTTTCACAAGGGTATTTAAAAAATTCTGGGATTGGTCCATAAAGGCGTTAACGTCAGCATCATAACTTATTGTTTTATTCACGACTGCATTATAAAAGTACTGCTCAGAATCAATTTTAATAATATGCATCTGCTCTAAGAATGACTCTAAATAAGCTGGATGCATATTTTTACTTAAAAACTTACAGATCCGCTTATTCTTGTTGTCGTTAAAATAGATGTATTTAGAGGTTAGCTCAGCATTAATCACTGTGACATATTCGCCGTCCACACGAAACTTCACGGTATTATTGTTGGTGAACTGCAGCATTAATTCTGTGAAGATATAGCTATCTAACGTTTTTTCATGCTTAAACGTCTGCTTGTCCAAGAAATAACTGTTGTACTGAAGATCTGCAACATTGGCATAGCTTTGAACGAATTGAGCGATGTCATTGTGCATGTTTTGGGTGTCGAGATCCGATACTTCAGTTGAAACCGATTGAAAGGCACTATTTTTATAAAGATGCCCCAATAATTCTGTTTGATTGTAGTTTTTAGGTTTAACTTTCAAGCCAACAGTAAACTCGTCTTGCTCATAATTCCCTTTAATTAGATTGCTTAAATAACTTTCAGCTTCTTGAAAAGATACGTTTCCAAGGTTGTCTAAAAATGATTTTAAGGAAGTGCCATCTAATCGTACTGCAACATGAGATATAAATGATGGATCGAACTCGAAACGCATAATACTTCATTGATTGAAATGGGTATTAAAATTATATAACAGGTTTAAGGAAAAAAGAATGAAAACCTTTAAGTATTATTACCATAAAAGTAATTTTGAATTGATTTAATAAGTTTAGTTTCGGTTTCTTGAGTATATAAACTACCTGAAATTAGTTTTAAGCCAGTATCAGTTTTAAGCCAATGTAGTGTATTAAAATGGTCATTAGCGATATGGCTACTCTTGTGCATGCGCGACACAAAACCAGTGTTCAGACCAGTATCAAACAGGCGTGGACAACTTGGTGCGTGGACATGATAGAGGACTTCACGGCGTTGATTGCTAGAGGGTGATTTACCTACGCCACGGCGTACTGGCATACCTTTGTGCTTTCTATAACTATTGAGAAATGAATCAATCGTATCGTTATACGTGGGTTGCATCAGGTAGCCACGGTGATTGTAGATGTCAGTTTTAGGATGAATAGAGAAATTAAATAAGCTAAGCATTTTACCAAGTAAGATTAATAGCTCAGGACTACCTTTAAGGTTGGTACCAATCAAACTATCTTTAATGGTTTTAATAGTATCCGTGCGATACTCTAAAACCACATAGTCTCCCCAATTAGAGGTTAAGCTTAAAGGATCTTCATCAGATATGTTGGCTTCAGTATCTTCATAGCAAAACACGATGATCAGTACTTTAACGTTGTTTCCGTTAAACAAAACTTCGTTTTGATGCGCGAAAAAACCATATAAAGGTTTGTCGTTGTGTCCTAGACCTGGTGTATGAATAAAGTTGGTCCACTGAAAGTAGTAATTCAGCAAATGACCATCGACATAGCGACCGTTTTCATCATTCAATAGGGTGCGATATACATCATTTTCAAGCTTTAGCACGGGTTGGCTGTACCGCCAAGCGCTCAACGCTGCAGTCGTAAATGCAAAGTCATAAAAGTTAAACTCAGGGTTCATATTTTTATAGAACAATGCATAAGGCTGTAACACACTTTCCCATACCTGTAATGGGATAAAGATGTTGGAACCCCACTTAGGAATCTCCGCAAAATAACCAGTGCCATAGGTATGATTTACGTTATCCCAAAACAGGCGTTCTAGCTGTTTATAGTCTGGAATGTCTTCGCTTTTAACCAATGATGCTGTACATAATGCTAACTTTTTCTCCAGTGCCAATAATTGACTGACAGGAGGGTATAAGCGACCAGCTTTTTGCGTAAAAACTTCCGCATTCAACTTTGATATAACATCAGCAAAGATTGAATCTTTCACTATACTGGTCTTCCATAAAAGGTGTGTGAGGGTGGCTAATTAGTATAAGGCATTCTAACAAGTTGTATGTATTCTATAAGGCGTAAAACTCTAAAAAGTTGATAATATATATCAGTTTTTAAAGCATTCACATTTCATACATAATTCTAACCTTGCTCAAATATAACATCATATTGTTTGCGATTTCTAAACAACAGTTTAACTAATCTGCAATATATCAGGGTAGAGCTGAGTATAGGGCTTAATCATTACTTTTGTTCAGCATGAGATAATAGTTTGTGGAATTTCCGTGAATATGATTAAAAAAGCTTTAAAACTTATTAGAGATCGGTTATATTACGAATCAAGGGATATTACCCTATTTAATAAACTATTAGACTGAGATTGTTCTAATAGTTTTTTTTTGCCCTTTTTTTGACATTTCCTGTTTTTTCTTCTATAGCTTCTGCTATATTTCTCCATATTTTACTCTATTTTTCGTTATTTTGATTAATTTTTGATCAATGTTAAAAGCTTAAATAATCAACAACTTAGCCATTTATACCCACTACTATCCACAAAAACCTGTGCATAAAAAAACCAAATATTAAATCCCAAAATGGAATTTCTTCAATTTTAAGCTATAATTATGCTCATAGTTTTAATCATTGTAGTGGACTTAGTTATGAGCCATGTAGACCAAATAGAAACGATTAAAATTACTAACCGCGAAATCGGAATATTGCCTAACAATGTGCCAGTAGTAGATCAGTTTTTGAATAACTACCGCACACATAAAGCATCAACGACTCATTCAGTGGCTAGTAATTCACCTTTAATGAACATTACCAATTCAATGCATGTGCATCGAGTAGAAGATTCCCCCTATACTCAACCTATTCGTAAACTTCATTAGAAATAAAAAAAGCAGCGATTTCGCTGCTTTTTTATTGCCTATTGCATTTCTTTAGTGCTGATCCATATAGCTTTGAGTGAGCTTCTTACGCTCGTAATTCTCTTTGAGCTGTATGCCAATACCAATAATTATTATAGGTAAAATGGCTAGGGCAAAAAGAATGCAGATCGAATCAAAAATTGGCCTGGGCATATGAGCGCATTATTGCGGATTCGCATTGGTTAATTCCTCCAGTGTTGGTGGTTTTGTGGCGACTGGTTCATTTGCTGGTGCTTCAGGTGACACTTCTGGTACTTCAGGTGATACTTCTGGTGTTGAACTTGGTTCTTGTTGTGGATCTAACTTGTCTTCATAAGACTCTTGTGGAAGGCTATTGCTTGCAACAAAGTTATCTAGAATATCCTGAGCCTTATATGCCTTATTGCATTCGTCATTTGAGGCGTACATTTCTTTTTGTACGCTATCGTCTAAATACTTTTCTCGGCCATCACTAACATCATCGCTGTAATAACCAGCTTTCTTAGCAGAATCTATATAAATGGAATAACAAATATTTAAAACATTACTACGCTCGTAATCATGTTTGTAATACCAGTCAATACTACGTTCCTTTGCATCAGTTTTCGTATCTTCAAGGTATTGATCTAAGCGTTTCTCTTGTGGCGTAGACGAACACCCGATGATTAACAATGAGGTGCTTAAAACTATAAGTTTTTTAATCATGGTTTTAGCTTAAAACAAACGATACCTTTATAGTACAACATTAATTCGTTAAATAATATTTTTGGAATTTTAATTTGTGACGGTTAAACAGTGCATTTTCAAACAATTAAGCCATTTTTTCCCATAATTTTAGATAAATATTGTTGTCTTTTTTCGCGTAGATTATTGAAAACAGGAAGTAATTTAACCACTTGAAATGTTCATCCAACTAAAGATTAAGAAATAAGCCCTTAAAAGTGTTTGTTTATCAACCCTTAAACCTATTTAAACATTTTAAAATTGTATATACTTAAACCATTACTAGATTAACTTCAGTAATTATTACTAAAGAAAGTTAAAAATTGGATGAATTTTAATGAGTAGTTTGTTCATAGTAGAGTCACCCGGAAAGGTCGAAAAAATTCAACATATCTTGGATGACCTGTATCCGCACGAATTCGTTGTACGCGCTTCAGTTGGCCATGTATGTGATTTACCTAATCATGAGATCGGTTTCTCATATCCAGCCTTTGTTCCTAAATACGAAATATCTCAAAATAAAACACGCGTTGTTCAAGAATTAAGACAGGCTGCTAAAAATGCAGATACGGTTTTCCTCGCAACTGACTTGGACCGTGAAGGTGAAGCCATTGCATATCACTTAAAACGTATCCTGAACTTATCTGACGATCAGTATATTCGCGTCAAATATAACGCTATTGATAAAACTACGATCGCTAATGCACTTCAAAATGGTGAAGAGCTGGATCAAGGTATGGTGGCATCTCAAGAAACACGCCGTTTCCTTGACCGTATGATCGGTTTTTACTTGTATGAGCCAATTTCAAATATTTTAAAAGGCAAATTTCCTGTTGGCCGTGTTCAATCTGCCGTACTCGTTGTGCTTGGTGATTTAGAAGATCTACTGAAAAACTTCAAATCACATGAACATTACAACCTTGAAGTAACTCTAAAACAAGGTTGGGCTGCGAAATGGGATTTTTCTAAGTGGCTTAATCCTGAAATGAAGGATGTGCACAATAACCAGTGGTTAGATAAAGCTTCAATTACCCGTCTACAAAGCGAAATTGATAAAAAAGACTTAACCATTACCAGTGTTGAAACTAAGCCATCTTTCCGTAGTGCTCCAGCGCCGTTTATTACTGTTGATCTGCAAGCTGCAGCTGCAGCGCGTCTTGGTTTGGATCTAAAACAAACTATGGATGCAGCGCAAAAGTTATATGAAGGTGGTTATATCACTTACCATCGTACTGATGCTGCCGTAATTTCGCCTGAGGGCATGCAAGCTCTAGAAGCTTTTGGTGAGAGAGAGGGCATTGCGATTATCGGCAATAAAGCCAAATCTCGCGATGGTGCTCAAGAAGCACATGAATGTATTCGTCCTAGTGACTTCTTTACCTTTGAAGCTGGTGAGGACAAAGTTCAAAAGGATCTATACCGTCTAATCTGGTTGCGTACTGTTGCATCGCAAATGGCTCCAGCTGAATACGAAGTTAAATCCGTTGTAGGTGTCTATAAAGATGTCACGCTCAATGTAGATGGTGAAAGCATTACTAAAGATGCTGAATTCAAAGCTTCTAGCCGTATCTTAAAGGAAGATGGTTGGTTGGGTTTATTAAAGACCTACAGTATTGATGAAAATGCACTTGAATACGTGGACGGTGAAGAAGATTCAGAAAAAGAACCTGAACATACGCTACCTATGGATATTGAGGTCGGTCAAAACCACAATGTTATTGCTGGTAAAGTTATCGCGACCAAAACCAAACCACGTTCACGCTACACCGTACCATCATTGGTCAAATTACTTGAGAAAAAAGGAATTGGTCGTCCTAGTACTTATCAATCAATCTTTGAACGTTTAATCAAGCACGGCTATATCAAGCTTGTTAAAAAGAAAATTGAAGTTACACCGCATGGATTGACCTTGATTCAAAACATTAGAGGTAAGTTTAGTTTTGCAGATCCGCTTTACACCAAAGAAATTGAAGAAACACTGGATCTAATCGCTACTGGTGATGCCGATTACAAACAAGAACTCCAAAAGTTCCATTTAGGGATTGAAAGTGAATTAGGACAGTTCTCAAAACATTGGCTTGATTCATTCCCTATCTACAAATGTAATAACTGTGATGACGGACGCATGTTGCCGAAAATCGGTACCAATCGCGACAAAACAACATCGGTCTACTGGTCATGTAATTCATGCAAAAGTTCAGCGCCAAACAGAAATGTTGATGGTAAAGATGAACCGGGTAAGCCAACTGTACGTGAGCCAACTGCTCATTTATGTTTATGTGGCAAATCACTGACTCAGGTTACAACTGATAAATCTGTATTTTTTGAGTGCTCTCAACGTGCGTTCGTAGATGGCACCTGTAAAGAAACATACCGTTCTACAAATGACGAAAGCGGTAACTTGGTTCCTGATTTTGACGAATATCGCCGTAACCATACATACAAATGTCAGCTTGAAGGGTGTGGCGGTTGGTTGCGTGAGTTAAAAGGTATTTCAACTTCTTCAGGTAAGCCGTATCACTTCTTTTCTTGTGAAAAATCCAATCCAAACCTGAAAGGCAAAAAATGTAAGTCGGGTCCATTAGAGGTGTTCCCTGATGGTAGTCCTAACTACGAGCCAAGATTCCAAGTGACCAAAACAGAGTATCCATGTATCTGTAAAAAGCCTCTTGTACATACCAAGTACCGCAAAGAACCTGGTGTTTACGAAGAGCGATACAGTTGTGAAGCTGCATCATGTAAACGTTATTTCGACATATTGCCAGATGGATCACCAGATACCCAACTTACAAAATCTCGCACTGGCAACGAAGCCAAGTGTTTTGAGTGTGGCCAGACCATGATTCAGTCTGCATTTAATTTACGTGGTGAACGTAAGTATAAATGGGATTGCTTTAGCTGTGGTGCAAGTGGATACGACAACAACGGTGAGCCAGTTCAACGTGGCAAAAAGAAAGCCAAGTCTAAATCGACCTCTACAAAAGCTAAATCAAGTAAATAATTGAATAGGTGAATAAATGAGTAATCACGAACCAGATGATATGGACAACATCGGGAAGGAAGCTGAAGAAGCGATCAAAATCCAACCCGATGATGAACATGTAAGTGAGCCTGAACAGCCAGCCAAGACAGCAAAGAAGGGCAAAAAAGTAAACATTGATGAAAACTTTTTTGCTAAGCATAAAAAGCTAATCTTGATTGGCGGTGGTGTTCTTTTCTTTTTGTTATTTGCTGTGGTTATTTTTGGCAATCAAAACATCGAAGTTGAACGTCCACAACAAAGCGATGTTGAACTTGAAGCTCGACTGCAGAGTGAAGTTGCAAGACGAGTAAAAGAAGAAAGTATGAAATTGGCTGCTCAGCGCAATAAAATTATCGACCGTATTAGTCGTAACTTTGACTGTAACGCACCACAAGTATTCTGTCATGCACAAGATACGTCAGAACCGTATTCAACTGTCGTTTCTAGTTTGCAGAACTTCCAATTTCAGCCAGATACGCCGTATGAAGTTTACATTGAAGTCTACCCCTTGAAAGTGGATGCCCAAAACCCACAAACAAGTCAGCGTAAAGGAAGTGTTTGTAGCGCGAACAACGTGCACCTTTTCTTATGCCAAAAAATCGTAATGAAAAATCCTGCGCTTATGGCCAATCAGATCCGCGAACTATATGCGCTACTAACGCCGTCTATGACTTATCGCTTGCAGATCAGCAGTCGTCCAATTACGCCAAGTGACATCGATCTGACATTGATTACTACCGAACTGGACAAAATGAATGCCGATTCTGCAACTGCTAGTGAACCTGAATTGGAGTGTGTACCGCCAGATCCTAAAAAAGATCCTGTTGCGTACAACTTATACGAAACAGGGGGCATGTCTTGTCAAGACATCATGAAGGACTTAGCTGCACGTAAGACAACTGCTCCAGCTGGTCAACCTGGTCAAGCTCAACAAAGTGGTGGTGAACAACCACAACATCCTGATGCATTTGGTACGCCAGTAGCAACACATTAAACATACTAATAAGAAACGGATTGATTTTGGTTAATCCGCTATTAATTGGCTTTTGGTTGAGAATACTAATTTAAGCATCTGTTTATCAAATAGATCTTAAAAAAATGAAACAATAAAATGCAGATTTATTCTGCATTTTTTAATTTTCACATTACAATAGTTTAAATTCGCAACTTTTAAGCAACCGGGTACGCTATGAACAACCCAACCAAAATTCAAGATCTGCAAGTGGCAGATTTGCCGTCCACGTTTAAGCTGAAGAAAAAACATAAAGAAGAAGTTTTTCTGAAGTACAAAGAGTTGAATGAGGCACTATTCAAAGTAGGGTACATTCCAGTGACGTTCTCAGACTTTGTGCATGCACTTATAGAAACTGGCGTAAAGGGATTTTCTGTCGAAGAATATGTCAACGCTCAATTAAACTCTTAATTTTAGAACTCTAATTATTTTTTTGATGTCAAAAAAAATGGACCACATTCGTAATCCATTCCTTTATTTTCTTTAACGATTAACTTTCTATTTTGGTACCACACTGAGGGCAAAACAGCATATTGTCCTGAAGTGGTTCACCACATTTCACACAAAACATATTCTTTTTCGGTTTGATGATCACTGGTACTTGATCTGATAGATCCTGACTGTGTGTTTCAGGGTTATTCATCAATCCAAGATGTGTACCATGTGTTCTTGGTGAGTTTTTATTGATTGCGCTATTCATCTGGTTCATAGATGACATGCGGTTAATATCTACTTCAGACGTTGGGGCAACCACAATGCTTTGGCTTTTGGCAAAGTCGGCTAAATGCTCTTTCAGTACAACAGCATCATCAGTACAAGCAGTCATGCTCAAGATCGCACGGTTTTGATATTTACCGAAGGTCGTTGTGCTAATTTCAGCGTACCAGACACGTAACGTCATGGTTTCAACATTGATGACTTCTTTTTGTGATTTCACGCTGTCGTCAAGGTAACGGCCAAAGTTCATTTGAGACAATTGATAGCTACCTTTAGCCTCAACCCATATTAGTTTTGATACAAAGTCAAAACGGCTCCATAGGTAATTACCGTGCTCAAAACAAAACTTCCCTAAGATCCACATCGATACACCAAAGAAACCATAAGTGAAGTCGCTAAAATCCAGATAGCTTCCGTTATATAGACCTTTGGCAAAAATAGTCATTAATACGACTGAAGCAATAAAACTTAACAATCCAAAACTATTGAGGATGGCTAACCAGCGATACTTTTCTTCTTTGAAGCATGAGCTCAATGTCATATCACGAAGGGTATTGATTGGCACTGGTTGAGTTTCTTCTAAGATCTCACCCTCAAAAGCACCGTTTTTACTGCGAGAGTTGATAACTGGCAACTGGCGTGAATAGATTCTGTTAGGAATAGCACTTTCCCAATTCTTTTGTAGATGGCGTTCAAGTTCATCAAACAATTGCATTGGTTGGCAATTCATACTCAAACTATCCTGAACGACTCCAGCACTGGCTTGTGGTGGCTGTTTTACCATTTGAGCAATCACGGCCAAGAAGAATATCGCAATCGCAATCAGCGCTGCAATTAACGTAAAAATTGCTTTATCCATGCTTGGCAACCAAATAGGTGCAACTGCATGTTGGGTAAGGATAGGAACCAATACAGGTCCAAGAATGGCGACTAAAACCAAACCAATGACTTTAGATAAACCAATTTCTTGTGCACCTGAGTTCGGATTAGCCATAGGACGCAATAAAACAATCAAAATAATGGCGTTGTAAACAATCCCAAGCCAAGCACCTGTATTGGGTGATGCACCCACATACGCGATTAGAGCACTCACTAAGGTAATCAGAAAAACAATCGCATTTTGAAATTGAGCTTCTGCAGCGTTACGGATGAATAATGGCGAAAAAATAAGATTAGGGAACAGTGAATATAGAATCCCGTTCACTGAGCCTTTTGGTTCTTCATAAATCAAAGCGCTTTGGCGTAGGATCTCTTTAATATCGGTTGCACCAGGATAAGCACCAGTTTCTTGAATGGATAACTCCTGTGCAAGTCCGGCTGGTTGATCACGACCAAAGTAGAACTTTAGGTTTGATAAGCCTGTGGTCAGCAGTAGAGCGCCATAACTGAACATTGCTAGACCAACTATAAGCGGTGGTAGTGCAACAAATACACCGTTACTGAATAGACCTTTTGCACTGAAAATTAAGCTTAGGCCAGCCAGCATAAAAACGATGGCACCGATCACTTTAAAAATGTTTTCTATTCGGTAGGGATTAGGGAATTCAAACCGCTTATCTTGCGAGTTATATTCATATGCCATTTTTAATACTCCTTAACGCATTTATCTAATTACGTTTTAACTGGTTAATTATAACTAAGTCGTGGGGTATAAAGTTTTTTTAGTTAAAATGAATCACTGTTTTAGTTAAGTTTTAATAAGGGAATTTAAAAAGTATTTTAAAGGCGCATTAAAAAAGGGGATAACGAATCCCCTTTAAAGATGTACCAAGCTTATGTGCTGTTATTTGTTTTGATCTGCTTGTTTTTGAGCATCTGCAGCTGCAGCGTTCAGCATAGAAGACATATCATTTTGCTCGTCCTCTTTTGGTGGATTTTGTTCTGCAGTTTTTTGATGTGCATCAAAATCGTGGCCCTCAACTTTTGAAGGTTTTTCATTATCGACATAAGCTTCACGCGCTGCTTGTAGGTCTGCAGATGGATCTACTTTGTCAATTTGTTCATCTGGTTGAATAGGTTTTGATTGAGATGTTGATTCTTCTTTTTTACTACAACCAACTAAAACCAAACCTACAGATAATAAGCCAGTTAATAATAGAGTTTTGAATGACATTTAATCGCCTCCAGCGAAACATAAGCAAAGGTATAGTCACATATACTTATAATGTATATACCAAAATTTAACTAAAACTAGTCCGTTGTATAACGTGACCTTTATAAAAACGGTTTAAGTATATACCAATTGCAAATTTTCTTGTTATCGGCTGAAAGCTAATAGAATAGGGTATCGCTTAACGACACTATATAATGGCAAAAAAAAACCACCTTTTACGGTGGTTTCACTAGTTTTAAAGATTAAATCTCTTTAAGGTCTAGATTTTGTTCGCAATAACTACGTACAGCTTCTTTATCTGAAGGATCTAAACCCTTTTCAATCATTTCTTCACGTAACCATTTAATTACTTGACCGCGACCAGCCCAACGTAAGCTGTTGTTTTCACGGTGAACCCATTCATGCGTAAGCTTACGTTTTTGACGTCTTACAGGCTCAACTTTTGTGGTATCAATGTGGTTGTTTTTTAGATATTCACTAAGTGTATGGATGTCCACAACACCATCGGCAGTAATTTTTTCTGAAATGATTGCATTAATGGCACTAACAGCATCGTGAAAAGCTTTATTTTCTTTAACGACTAGTTGTTGTTGAAGTTCTTCAATATAATTCTGAAGTTCAACAGGTGACATTTGAGCAACATTTTCTGGTTTTGATACATTTAACATGTCATTAGTTCCAGTATTGCGAGTTAAGTTGTTCATGATTAAACCTTTAGAAATATATTTGAAAATTAATTCAAAATATCTCTTACGACAAAACCATTTTTACACATTTACATTATTAAAATCAATTAGAGTTAATCGTATTTATACCTAAATATACCTTGAAATGGTTTTTCTTATAACTTTTATGTCTGGAATTTCCTTAAACCTAATGACAGGAATGCCAGCACTCTTCAAAAGCTCGTCACGCCTTTTATCTTTATCCTGGGTATATTTATGATAATGCCCATCAAGCTCAATAGATAATATAGGATTGTAGTCTTCATCAACAATCAAATAGTCCACGTAAAGCCTAGAAAACTGATTTCGGGTACTTATGTTTTGCGTGGTCATAAAAGCACTCATGCTTACTTGCACCAAAATGTTGCGTGATGGAATGACCTGTTCTAGTGCATCAAGCATTGTAATCTCGTCTTTTGTAAGGACTTTTTTAGATACAAGCTCCTGATTCTTTTGAGGCTTACGATAGCCTTTTTTTGAATTCTTTTTGGCTTTAGTTTTAGGTTTGCGAAATACGCCACATAAAGCAAAAACGAACTTATACACTATATAAAACAATAATGAATAAATTATAGACTTTAACAAAAAGGAATTTAAAATCGTTTCCATAAACCTAATACACAACAAATTTTAAAGGGTGCTTAAACTTCTTAAACATATTAGATAGTTTTAACGGTGATTGATACGAATTAACTAAAAATGTTTAAGGACTATTAGTGATGCAATGTTAAAAATAGTATAATCTTGTAAAGACAGCTTAGAAGCAGTTTTAAAAGTAAAACTGGTTCTCACAAATAACACCGACTATTTCACTGGAAAAGTTTAAAATGGTATTTAATAAACGTACTTTAGCTTTACTGATTGGTACAATCTCGCTATCAGCACACCTCTATGCCAACAACACAACCGTTAAAGTCTCACAAACTCCAATTGTATCATCTTCACCAATTCCCTTAGTTAAAGCGAATGCAATTGAACAATATTATATCAATGTTAAACATCGCTTTAATGGTGCGGAATTTGAACAACCGCCTCGTAAAATTAAGAGCATTAAACTTAACTTGAATGTTATTAATAACGGGGAAGTGGTTTTAACGGCGCACGAAGCTGATAAATCCAAGCTGGAAGACTATTTACAGCAAAACCCTAAAAACTCGGAACTATTGGCCAGTTACGTTGCTCGTATGATCAATTACAACCACGGCTATACGGTTCCTGAAAACAAGGGTAAATACAGCAAGTATGCAAGTACGACTGTATATGAAGCTCTTCTTGATGAATTGAACTATAACTTCGCAACTACGCCAGTAGGATCAGTAGATAGCTATGCAAGCCAACAACAGCTTGAATCTGCTTATCTATACATCCTTTCTCGTTTAGATCCACAAGAAAAAGCGGTGTTTTGGCAATTTGTGAACACATACAAAGTAGGGGATAAGATTGAGATCCCTGAAGGTACTGTTATAGCAGATGTCTTGAACACTTATAAAATCCAATTGAATTTTAAAGCGCCTTAATCACTAAACAAGTAAGGAATATTTTCGAGTAGCTGAAAAGGAAAGTCATTTCAAATATCAGGTTATGTAGGGAAAAAAATTACTGTTTGTGGTACTGGTGTTTTATCCAATCATAAAGGAAAGTTTCAAATTAAAATTGCCGACCTACGTTCTTTGACTTTTAGATAGATGTTATTCAGGTTGGGATTCCGTAATTATTAAGCCTTTTCCTTTTTGCATTAAAAAAGCCTACATTGTAGGCTTTTAGCTTTTTTAGATCTGTATTACTGAATTAAGTCGTCAACGGCTTCACCAAGGTAGGTTGGATCGTATTGCTTATACAAATAGTTTTCCAGAATTGGTAAATCTGGTGCTAAAACCATTCGCGTAATTTTAGGACGATCTTCTTCAAGGTTAAGCTTCACATGTACGGCGAAGAAATCAATGTTGTTCGTGATGAAGTCATATTCTTTACGACCAGCACTTTTGAGTTGATCAACCATACGCGAAAAGAAGCGGTTATTCGTAATAGAGCAATTCAAGAACTCTAACGCATCTTTTTCAGTAACATTAATTTCAATAATGTTATTGAGGAAGGCTAGCTCTGGTTTAATTAAGTTGCCGTTACGGTCTGCAGTTAGACATTTTGTAGAAAAGGTACCAATACCAGCCATACGACCATCATATTTCACAAAACCGTGCTCTTCAGATGCAACTAAGTTTGACGCATGAACGTATAGAGTAGGGTGGTGCTTTGTATTCCACTCTAAATCAATAACGTCAGTTTCATTTTCTACATAGAGAGTTTGTAAAAGGGATCTATTGAGGTTGGTATAGAGGACTTGATCAAGCTCTAATACTTTGCGGCGATATAGCTCAGCGAAGGCAATACCGTACTGAGATAAGATATTACATGTTGTATTGAAGCTATTGCAGTAAATCGCACGGTTATCGTTACCGCCGTCTCGATCCTCACTGACCACAATTACATGGTTCCCTAAAACACCATTGATTTTATAAACCACAATTGAGCCTAATGCGAAGTTTTGGGTAAGTAGTTCTTCACCCTCAAATCGTACTGCCGTGCAGTTTTTAATATTTTCTGCGCTTAAAGGATAATTACCCGGTGTGATGGACCACAATGTTGAGACTGGTACAAATAGAGGCTCAATAGAACTACTTAAGTCAACTCGACCAATCGTGATGATGCTTGTGCCGTTAAAACTATCGCCCTTGTGTTCTGCAACGGCTGATGTTCCGATCGTACCTGGTATTTGTGCGTTCTCTGAAGCGCTATTATTTGGTACAACTGATTCTGTCATGAAACAACTCACTAAAAGTTTTATCTTTGTTTAAAAATACCACATGATAAATAGTATTAAAACTTATACCACTATTATAAGATGATCTTTAAGATTCATAAAGGTATATTTATGCTAAACCATAAAACCCAAGTTTGTTTTTTTAATAACCTGATTGGACGTTTTTATAAAAACCATTTGATCATAGATGTTAAACCTTTAAACCTAGATTTTATTTTAGATGTTATTGAATTCCCGACATCAATTGAAGGTTTCAAAAAAGCACCTAAAGTATCAAAAATTAAAATACCTTTTACGCAACTTGCTCAGGATCTTCAGCCACAAAATTACCTAGATTTAGTCCAATCTGATGCCAAAAATCTGTATCTGCAGATTGGGCAAGAAAGACGTTATATTCACGGCGAACAAACTAATTTTTCATATGCTACATCGGTGTTTCAGCAGATCGGTGATGATGAAGTGCTCCAGCTTGAGGCTTTGAACTATGCACTGAAGCTCCAAAGCATTACTAATGGTATTCAGCAACATACAACAGCGATTGAGACATATATCGAGCTAAAGCCTTTACGATATGCGTTTAGCTTAGATACGTTCATAAGTGCAACTGCAGATCTAGATCAACCTTTCGATACTCGTGAAGCGCTTTCTGGCCATATCGTTAACCATTGGGAAAAATGGGTTAAAGCAAACAATATCACCAGTGAAAGTTCTTATGATGCGGTGCTAATAAATACCGATAAATTAATACTGGTTCGAGTCGGTATTCACTCATTCTCAGTGAAGATTACAGACCTTGAAGTGGCTGACGGCGTTATCTATGCTTCTCTTTGTGATTTAGAGCTCTTACAGGTGCTTCTACCAACGTTCTTTGATGGTATACCTTGCCGTATTACTGCATATGCCGATATGAACATTCAATATGCTGTATCGCAATATAAGACTTGGCTATCAAGTCAAAACCTGAAGAAGATCCAGTACGTTCGCAAACAAGGTATTGAGAAGTACTTGCGTAAAAAATTAGAAGATGAAAGTGACTTAATCGGTAACGCGCAACTTGCCAAAACCTTAATGAATACCAGCTATACAGAACAAACAGTCTCGTTTTTTTCTGACGCTTGGGGATTATCGTACGCAAACCATTTTGAGAAGAAAATTCGTCATGCTTTTGATCTGGTCATACAGGCTTTGGATCATGAAGGGATCTCATTAGAGCAGCTGCAGTTCATCAATAGCCTAACAAAAGGGGCAATTGAGAATGCTATTAACGAGATGCTGAACAAGACTGGTTCACCGTTAAACGTGGTACCAACACTCACTCAAGAATTACTGTTAATTTGCGATGAATTCAATGCCAAAAAACTCAACATATCAAGTGAGCTCTTAGATGCAATCACTCAGTTTGCAGAACAATATGCAGTATCACCACTGTTGGCCATTAAGCGTGATAGCGCCGTGTATTTGCTGTATGAACCATTAGATGCCGATAATCAGTTAATTGATTATGAATGGTTTTCTACTGCGGTATATACCAAAAATCAGTTTGTGCCTGAAGCAGATGAACAACATAAAACAAATGTAGCGGATCTTCTTAAATCGGTTGAAGTACTGCATGTATTCAAGCCGAATATCCTGTCGTGGACCAATGGCAAGGTATTTGAAACGCCAGAAGAAAAGAAAAATGCTTTTATGTTATGTCTCACACCTGAAGCATTTGAAAATCAAATAGAATTCTTAAGCACGAAGAACGCAATACCAGGATATTTTAAAAACCTGATTACATCCTTAGGTGGTTTAAATTCAGTGGCCACGGAACAAGATAAATACGGTGTATTTTTGATTGAGTCGATCGCTAAAAATTTGACTGGTTTTGCATATCAAGGACAACTCTTTCCTATCGATCAAAATGCCCAAATTGACTTAGATCAATGCTCAAATTTAACGCTTAATTCTAAACTACTACCAAAAAACTACCTGACCTTTAAAAGACTAATGAGATTAAGCGATAGTTTAACGAATGGCGTTAAATAGGTTTAAGGAATATTATTATTTTTACTTTAAGTTTAAATAGTGGTTTTTTAAATGCACAAAAATAAAGTATTATAGTTTCAAACTTAAAACCCTTTTTAAAGTTATATAGAGAATACTGAATGAAACTATTAAAAACTGCGATGGTGGGTATCCTTGGTACTGTATTAGCGCATACAGCTTTCGCATTTGAGGATGAAACTATCCCAACACCGAACTTTAAGGAAGCGTATGTAGGACTTTTAACGCCATCTAAAAGCTTTAATGTTGTTGCTGGTGGTCTTAGACCTGAGATTAGCGAATACAAACTGTCTGATAGCTATTTTGAAAACAATTCAAATCAGCGTTATAAAGCGACAGCTCACCTTTACCAGCAAATGAATACTCAGCAACGTGCGATGTATATATTGCTTCAACATACAGCGTACTTAAACGATATTTTCTATCCTCAACGTAATCCGCTGACCAATCCGAACGTATCTGACGAACAATTAAATGTAGAGCCGGTACTTAAAAAGCTCCAGTCATTCCGTACTGATAATGGCCTGGTTGAAAAAGTTGTAGACCGTGAAACGATGCTCCAAGCATTAAAAGCACATTATGACTATTACATGCGTGACCAATTCACCGTGCGTTTTTATGGCAAAAACCAAAATACCTTTACCTATGGCATTGATAACTTTTCAGGTTTAAAAATTCGTTCGGTAGAAGGGAATATTCGCATTGTCGATCGCAAAACAGGTACATTGTTGGGTGATTCAATGATTAAGTTAAACCACTGGATTCCATCTAACCGTGCCAAAGAGCGCCGTACTATTGATTTGCCGTCTACCATGCCTGAGTGGAAGGACGTAGACATTAAAGATCTTGCAATCAAATTCCAACCAACTGCAATCACTACCATGCAGGGTAAACGCATTGATATTAATAAGATCTATGCGTACAACACTGAAAAATTCAATTTTTAATGCATAAAGCGGTCTATCTCGACCGCTATTTTTTTTGCTTATGTACAATTATTAACCGTAGCCTAAGCAAAAGTTATAAGTTACTTTTCCCACGAATCAAACTAAGGTTGAACCTATGAAAAAAGCTCTCCTATCAATTGCCACTGTAATCATGGTCGGGGATGCTCAGAAGTGCCGAATGATATGTCACATATCGATGTTTTTTCTTCCGATCGCTACCTATCAACTGCACATCAATTTAATAAGCTTGTTGATGATACGTTTAAGTATCCGTATTCTAAAATACCGTTTTTTCTAGTGACGAAAGGGTGGAGTGTTAGTGGTCCAAAAGAGCCAGTATCGCAAATTGTGTATAGTTGCTTAACTTCTAATGAAGTGGAATTAGTGACAAAAATTAAGCCACTCATGCCCGAAGTGACCTACATCAAAACACCTGAAAATCAGGTGAAAAATTGCATCATTAAACATTCAAATGACTCAATTAATGCTGATGCATTGAATGACCTTAAAGCTTTCCCTTTATTCCAAAAATATGCAGACAACCCATTTTTACGTAAGACCGTGGATGCTGCGAAAGCAGATGGCAAAATCTCAGTAAAAGAATATATGGATATTGTGCAAATTGTCATAAAATTAATTGGGGCTGACAAACAGGTTCAGCTAGAGAAAACTATCCAAGAGCTTTAAGTATTCATATGTCGGAAAATCTATCCATGCATAGCATGACGAACGAAGAATTGATTCAAGAATGGCTTGATAGCCTGAAGCTTGAAAACAAATCCGACATGACGATTAATGAATACAAAAAGTGCATACTTTTGATGTTGGAAATGCCTTTTTTTAAAGGCAAACATCTCTTGGATCTCAACCGTGAATATATCTCTTTATTTCGCTTACACCGGGCAGATGTGGATGCTGTTTCCGCACGAACACTGAATAAAAACTTATCTGGCATCAAAAATTTTCTGAGCTATTGCTTGCGAAGAAAATACATACTGGAAAACTTCTTTACTGATATTCAGGTGAAGTACAAAAATAATTCCTTACCGCGACCAATCGCCGTGGACACATTGAATGAGATCCTTGATAACAAGGCTCCATTAAATCCTAAATACAACAACCAAAAATTAAGAGATCTAGCAGCTGCAGAAATTGCATATTCTGGCGGTTTACGTATCTCTGAATTACATGCCATCAAACTAAGTGATATCAACCTCAGTGCTATGCAACTAAAGGTATTGGGTAAAGGAAATAATGAACGGATTGTTTTTTTAGGAAAAAAATCACTAGAGGCTATTTCTACTTGGCTTTTAGTTCGTAATCGTTGGATTTCAAAAGCTGGAGTAGAAGACTGCGGATATTTATTCATTGCACCATCTGGCAAACATATTGCGAAAAACCATTTAGGTGCATGCATTACAGCTCTGTTAAAGGCGCATGGTTCTGGAAATATTGGTAGTACTCATGCTTTGAGACATAGTTTTGCATCGCACTTGTATAACAAAACAAAAAATATTCGCGCCGTTCAGGAAATGCTAGGTCATAAATCACTATCTTCGACACAAGTATATATTCTTGTAGATCACGAAACGTTGATTAGTTCTTATAAAGATGCACATCCACGCGCTAGAGCGAACCAAGATTAATAATTTATTCGCTTCTTGTACTTCTAAAGATATATCGTAAACGATCGAAATAATTAACTTTTGATGGTGCCCGTAATGGCTAAGACTTTTGAACAAGTAAAAAAAGAATTTTTCAATACAAGGGTCATCACAAACAATCGACTACCTAAGCGTGGTGAAAGCCACAAAATTGCTGTGAAACTTGGTTTAATAGACCAAAAACAATCAACATATGTTAAAAAACAGAAACTTTCATATGTTGGCTTATCTGTAATTGAGTGTTTTGAAGAAGCTGGTTTAGATGATGTCTATATCAATGAAAAAATTGAAGAGTTTTCAGAGCTAAAAAACTATACTTCATTACATAAGGCATTAAGAATACTTGATGACGGCCACATGGCCCGTTTAGCAAAAAAATTAGAGGTTTCAGTCGATATGCTCAATGCGACATTGGCTGTGCTGAATAAAATATAAAAAACGGATTGAACCAACCCATGAATGCAAATGAGCTTTATGAAAAGTTACAGCAAATTGGTAAGCCACTGGTCCACGTAGAAAGCCTCGTATCTACAATGCAGTTGGAAATCCCTGTTGAGGAGATTGAAAAACACATTGAACTTTTCGGGGTTAATTTTTTACTGGTAGAAGTTGTTCGATATACCTTTGACGGTTTTCTATCTCCAGAGTACCAACACTATATAGACGAATTCATTGCAGAAAATGAACTGGATGAAGATGTCATTTTGAATATCAGAAATAAAACATCATCAGATATAGGCCTGGTTAATGTTGGCTTTAATCTAAATGGTTGCATCCTTGGCTTAACCCATACGGATGAATGGATGGAACATTTATTCCACTTGGTTAAGTTCATTACTGACAGTGAAAAACGCGAGAAAAGTAGGAACTTTTTGTCTGAACAAGACAAAATCAAGGAACAAAAAGTTTTAGAAAAACAAGCCAAAGAAAAAGAAAGGGAAGTGATGATTCAACAGGTAGAGGATCTCACCAATACCGATGATTTTAAATTATGCAAAACGAAGGGTGAAATATTGTTGTTTTGGGAAAAGAACATTCCTGACCTATACAAAACTCTATCCAGAACTTTTATGGAAACAATGTCTAAGAAATATATCTCTATATTGCGTGGCTCATGAAGTGATACGATATGAGGAAGAACAACGAGTAGTGCATAAATCAGCGTTCTTAGAGATGGATCCGTAAATTTGAACAACTCCTATAAGTGATATTCTGCTCCTCAAATGATGTTATAAACATCAATATATGGAGTATTTTATGGCACGTAGACCAAGAAGAAATCATTCAAATGATTTT
>NZ_VOYF01000020.1:0-57400 GCF_013420775.1 Acinetobacter sp. YH01010
TTCAGAAAGTTTCAGAAAGAAAATTAGAGAAAGTAATACGAAAGCAAACATTCCTCGAAGATCAAATGCCAAATCTAGCAATGATGATATGGACTGGTATATGTATAAAATCAGACATTTAGTTGAACATGCATTTTGTAGATTAAAACAATTTAGAGGAATTGCCACAAGATACGATAAGCTAAAACGTAACTATCAAAGCGCTGTTGCTTTAGCTTGTATATTTATATGGTTGCCTCTTTAGCTCAATTTATCGGCTGTAAATGTCAACACACCCTAGTTAAGTCATAAAAAAAGCCTCTTATCGAGGCTTTTTTTATTGTCTTACTTGCTCAACCGACGCTGACGATACACACCCAAACCTATCAATGCCAACAGTCCAAATACTCCCATAGAGCCACCACCGCTAGAAGAAGCGTTGGTATTCTTCGCAGTATTCTTAAGGGTCAGAGTTGCATTGCTTGATGCAATGCCATCACTATCGACAACGCTATATTCAACAGGATAGTCGAATTGACTAAAGCCATTTTTTACAGAGAAGGTGATTTTGCCACCGTAGCAAGTTTCCTTTAAATAACTTGCGGGACAACTACCACTATACTCGGCTTCAAAGTTCAAACCTGCTGGGATTTTTGTAAAACGAATTGGAATAATTTGGCCTTCTTCATTTTGATGCCACACCGATTTACCCGCTGGCATTGATGCAACTGGACCATCACCATCATCATTAGCATTTTCTAATAAATTATTGACGGTAACTGACAAATTATTTGAAGGACTAATCGTATATTGCGCAGCTTTGGCCACTGGGGTCATATTTTTAAATGCCACACGTACTACACCAGAGGATTCCGCCTGACTCCCTGTCTTTTGTTTTAGCGTATATTTACAAAAACCGTATTCGGTAGGCGCTGTTGTTGCCCCACTGGTGCGATATATAACGATTTGTTTTATTCCAGCATCCCAATCACAGTGCAGGTCATGTGGTGGATTACCCACAATACTTGCTTCGCCTGTACTAGACACCGTAATTTCACTACCAATGCCGATTGGTGAAGTCGTCACGGTATAGTTGTCAGCATTTAAGGCAATTTGTCGTGTTTCAGCACTTCCGTTCACAGACTCTTCTTGAGGTAATGATGCTGGGAATGGATCAAAATAAACCGCACGATATTTGAGGTTATTTTTTAATGCACTGAATGCCGCTTCGTATTTTGTTAAATCATCCTGATTGGCAACTTTGTATTCTGCATAATCTGGATCGTCGATATCCTTTTTCAAAGCATCAATTGTATTTTGATACTTATCTTGCAGAGCTGTTAAAGACTCATTGGTAATATCTGCCATATCTGCTGCGGTTAAATTCATTAACTCAACCGAACCAATATCACATGTGTTTCTTTGCGTAGGTGATAACTGTAAAGTACCATCTGTGATCCGCAAAATGCCCCGTTGATCCGCATCACTACAGCCGTCTAAGCCCAGATTGATCAAGTCAAAACCACTGCCGATTGCTTTCGGGTAATACAAAGGTAAATACAAATTATAAGCAGATTTTGTTTGTAGGGCGCTTAATAAAGTCCCCATAGCATAACTACTTACATCATGGTTTTGCAGAAAGCTTTCCGTACTATTCAGCACACTTTCTGGTAAATCACACTGTGCGGCTGCCAGTTCAAATGCATTATTACTTGCCACAAATTTTTGACCATTATCAGGTACTGCATTATTCAGATAACGACAAGATTTTCCACCAGTATTGTAGGCCAATACATTGAAATACCAAGCCTTTGTACCATTATTATCATAATAATAGGTACTAGCCGCATTGTTCTCGACTATTGTATTACTGGTTAAAACGAAGCTAGAAAAAGCACTTAAACGATCCGTTCCCTGAGAAATGGCACGGATAATACTACCCGTACTTGGATTTGCTTGGTTTTTTGCAATCGTATTTGCTGTCAGTTCAACCTTGGCATTTCCACAGAAGTCCATCACACTATTGCTCGTCGATGAACCATTTTGAATAATACTGCTTTGCTGGAACACAATTTCAGGCTGGGTATCCCCCAAGTTCCCGATACAATCCATAGCGACAACACTACCTTTAGGTGCGATGTTGCCCTGAACTAAACTGCTCACCAATAATGTTTTTTTCGACATATTATGCGCAACGGAGTAGATCGCACCGCCAGCAACTTTGGCCTGAGAGTTTTCTATTGCACCATTATTTAAGGTAAATGCTCCCCCTAAATACAAGGCACCACCACGGTCTTCTGCCATCCCGCCAGTAAGGCGTACATTATTGACGATAAAGTTGGCTTCTGAGCGTGAAGTATTAAAAATACGCGATTTGCCTTGGGCATTAATCGTCGTTCTAATATCCTCATAGGCAGGAAATTTCTGCGTCAGTAAATTTTTTGAATCATAGTTAAAGCGAATTTTCCCCTCAATCACGATCTGATTGAGCGGAACTAACTCACCTTTAGTCAGAAGATATTCACCTGCTTCAAGTTGAATATAATCGGTCTGCCCATTATTTGGATTACCGACATTACATCCACCAAAAGATTTGTTTTTACGTGCAGTTTCAATCGCTTCACGTAAAGAACATTGATTGAGATTTTCACCATTTTCATCATCAAAGGTCGTAACTTTGATGATGTTACTTGTCGCTGCCATAGATGACATAGCCGCAAGGACCATGACCGCCAGCAATCCTTTTTTATAATTTTTCATGTGCTGTCCTTAATTCTATCCAGACTATTTTTTAAAGCGACGAAATCCAACTAAGCCAAGCAGCGCAAAAATACTCGCCCAGCCTAGAGCACCACCCGAAGTTTTAACGGTTTTACTTTCCATTTCATTGTTTGGTTCTTGGAAAATACGCACTTCTGCAGCTAAATAATTTTTTGCCGAAGTATTAAAACGGGTTGACGACGTCACCACACGCAATTCAAAAATATCTGCGCCATGCCAATTTCCATTTGGCGTGTATTCAAAATCACCATTCAAATTCAGTGTAAATTTACCTTTAGATTCGGTGCTTTGTACAATTATTGGGCAACCATCTTGCCATGGCTCACCCGTTGGATTTGCCATACCCATCACTTTTGAACATTCTTCTTTTGGAATTAAATCACTGTCACCTAATGCATCTAAAATATTAAACTTGGCTACTTCACCTGTACGAATGTCTTTACCTAATCGAGGCATGCTCACAGGAACCACAATTTCTATAGCCCCACGATCACACCAAACATCATCCAAATTACGATTTTTTCCACGCTGATCAGAAGACTCGCAATACACATGATGCTCATTGCCATCTGCTGTGGTCTTCCCCTTATTTAATATCGGGCTTGAGAAAATCGTTTCGTAATCTAATAAAATACGAGGACGTAAATAACCAATAAATGCGTTATTTGCTGTGGTAAATGGACAGAAAAGTGCATTACGATCTTCTGTTAAGGTTTTACAGCTACCTTCATCTTCACCCGCAATTAAACTCGTCCCAGACCATACATCATTTAAATTTGCAGCAGGCCCAACAGGACAACTCGCAGCCACTAAGTTGTTATAAAAAACAGATTGGTCTGTTCCTGAGTTCACGACTTTACAATCTTGAGCGGTACCACTGAGCGCATTACCAATCACCACACTATTGGCTAAATAAGCATGCTCAGAGGTACTATTTAGTTCGATACCGCCACTGTTCTTCAGTACTGTAATATTATTGAGTGCTAAACCATCACGTAAGTTGACAG
This sequence comes from Acinetobacter sp. YH01010, assembly GCF_013420775.1. Lineage (NCBI taxonomy): Bacteria > Pseudomonadati > Pseudomonadota > Gammaproteobacteria > Moraxellales > Moraxellaceae > Acinetobacter > Acinetobacter sp. YH01010. Next base: position 3,768 of record NZ_VOYF01000020.1, read on the forward strand.
CAAAACCTTTGTTTTTGAAAAAGGTGCTATTGGCAATGATATTTTGAGGGTTACTGAACACCAACTTACTGATGTCTGCGAGCCCATTTTGATTGTAAACAATCGCTCGACCAGAAGTGCTTTCATTATTTTTGAACAAAGATGTATAGATTTCATAAGCCGGTGCTTCTGAGTAAATTGCACCCCCATCTACCGCTTTGTTGTTTTGAAAAATCGTGGTTCGTATATATAGACGGCTTGCTACAGCTGCGCCATCTTCTGAAAATCCTACATTGTAGATTGCACCACCAAGTCGTGCATAGCCATCTTCAAACTTTACATTTTCAAGTGTAAGTTTTTCATTATTAAAAATGATGCCGCCTTTATCAGCACATTGATCTTGCTTACATCCTTTAAATGAAATTTCTTTAAAATTGATAGCAAATAGTTCTTTTTCGCCATCATTAATATTAAAAATTTGATCCTTACCCGTCATTTCAATGACGGCATTATTAAGACCGAGTACGACATCTTCATTGACGTTACTGTCATACGCCGTTTTCAGATTCAGTTCTGCTTTAATATCAATTTTTTTAGTGAGTTTATAAACTTCATTTTTTTTCAGAGAAATTGAGGCATAGGCGTCTTTACCCCCGCAACCATTATATCCGGCTTCTGGCATACCATTATTGATATATTCTATGGCTTCACGAAGTGAACATTCCTTGTCATCCTTTACAACATCTTCAGTGGTTGTAACGATAATTTCTGCGCTAAATGCATGACCTGCCATGAGAAGCATGCCAATGCCTATGCTCTGTTTGAGCATATCCATCTCCTTAAATATTTTTTATCTTTTTATTCTTAAGTTGCACAATCCTTGCAACATTAAAATATTTTTATGTACTTTGTCACAGCTTGAGTAATTACTCAAGAATTTTTATTGCTTACCGATATTCATCAATTAGGGCAAAAATCTGTCTTAAATTGGCATGACTCAATTTGACTTTTTCACCTTTTAACATCTGAATCAGTTGTTCTAAAGAGCGAAGTAAAATAGACGCCTGATGCGGCCCATGTGCCAACAAATAATCCACAATTTGTTGATCCATATGGATGCCACGTCGCGCTAAAACAGAGTTCACGAGCGCTTGACGGTCTGCGTATAAGCTACCATTCGGCACTTTCACACTAACTGCTTGAGTTAATCGGGACTGTAAGTCTGGCAGTTCAAGTTTGAGTTCAATTGGTGCCAGTCGAGATGAAAAGACCAATTGACCACCTTCTTCGTTATTATAGTTAATCAGGTGAAAAACGGCTTTTTGCCAATGTGGAACTCCACTGATGGCTTCAATATCATCTAAAGCCACCAAGTCATAGCGATCTAGCGAAGTAATCGCTTCAGTGGGCGCATCGAGCAATTCAAGCAATGAAACTTGAATTGCTGATTTGCCGATTTCTAAATATGAATCACATATTGCAGAGAGTAAATGGCTTTTTCCTGTGCCAGCTCCGCCATAGATATAGAAACGATTCATTAATCCTGCATGTAATTGACGTACACCATCGATTACATGTCCCCAACTCGGCCCAGAAAAATCACTAATTCGGGCATCGAGCTGAGGTTCTATATCTAACTGCAATTGACGCATATCTATATTTTGGCCTTATCAATCTTTATGTTCTGATCGTTCAATGTTACTCGAAATTTCAGGATCTTGCAGCGAATTTGCAGACTGATTTTTGAGCTCGATATCGACAGCAATTTGATCGGTTTCTACGCTTAATGTGCCAATTTCAGCATCATTCACCACGAGTACATCATTTCGGTATAAATTACTTTTCTCATAATTTTCACGCGCATGACGTAATAACACCACAATAATCGCTGCGACTGGTAATGCAATGAGCATTCCGAGCAGTCCTGCCAATTGTGCGCCTGCAAGTACTGCAAAAACCACGGCTACTGGAGACAAACCAATTTTGTCACCCAGTAAGAACGGCTGTAGGATATAGCCTTCTATCGCCTGTCCCACCATGAAGACAACTAAAACTAAGGCTAAATGCACCCAATCCAAACCGAATTGGAACAAGCAAGCCACAATTGCCGAAATAATACCAACCGCAAAACCCAAATACGGAATAATACTGGCTAGACCCGCAATCATCCCAATGATGATACCAACCTCAATACCGACTAATTGAAGTCCAACCGCATATACAACGCCCAATAAGAACATCACCAAGAACTGGCCTTTTACAAATGCGCCAAGAACTTCATGACATTCGCCTACGATGGTTAATGTGCTTTTTTCGTATTTGCGTGGAATAAGACGACGCATGTTTTCTAACATACGTTCCCAGTCTAATAGGAAATAGAAAGCTATGATTGGAATTAAGACAATCGTGCCACCAATCTGTATGAAATTCAGACCCGATTGTGCCACTTTTAACAACATGGCTTGGATACTGTCTGCACTATAGTTGGTTTGAATATACTCCATGATCGCTGCTGACATTTGCTCTGTATCAATTTCCATCGGTACAAGATTAAATGTCTCTGATAACCACGGCAGGAATGTATAGTTGACCCAATGAATATTGCTTGGAATATTGTTTTTCGCATACATCAACTGTTCCCATACCAGTGGTACGAGGAACCACATTGCAAGGAATATAGCGACACCAATTCCAATAAAGACCAAACTGATAGATAACCAGCGCGGCAAGCCAATATTATGTAATTTATCGACTAAAGGGCTAAATAAATATGCAATTAGAAATGCGCCGATAAAAGGAACAACTACAGGCTTTAATAAGTATAAAACCCATATGATCAATGCTATCCCAGCAAGAATAAATATTCGGCGCAAGGTGCGATCACCCATATAAAGTCACCTTTTTTCAATGTAATCGTTATAGAAAGGAAAATATTTTAATAAAGATAACATTTTAGTGCGAAATAGCATAAGAGTTTTGCATATTCAGGTTATAATCCCCGCGCGAATGCGGAGACTTCATTATGAGCAACTCAACTTCTACCCCAAACACTGGTTTAAGCTACAAAGATGCAGGTGTCGACATTGAAGCGGGCGACGCGTTAGTCGATCGTATCAAATCTGTCGCGAAACGTACTGCACGTCCTGAAGTGATGGGCGGCCTAGGCGGCTTCGGCGCTCTTTGTAAAATTCCTAAAGGTTATGAAGAACCTGTTCTCGTATCTGGCACAGATGGTGTTGGTACAAAATTACGTTTAGCATTGAATTTGAACCGTCATGACACAATTGGTCAAGACTTGGTTGCAATGTGCGTAAACGATCTTCTTGTATGTGGTGCTGAACCACTGTTCTTCCTTGACTACTATGCAACTGGCCACCTCAACGTTGACGTTGCAGCAAATGTTGTGACTGGTATCGGTGCGGGTTGTGAACTTGCAGGTTGTGCATTGGTTGGCGGTGAAACTGCTGAAATGCCAGGTATGTATGAAGGCGAAGACTATGACCTTGCAGGTTTCTGCGTAGGTGTCGTTGAGCAAAGTAAAATTATTGATGGCTCTAAAGTTAAAGCGGGTGACGTTTTAGTTGGTGTTGCATCTTCTGGCGCACACTCAAACGGTTACTCACTTCTTCGTAAAATTTTAGATGTGAAAAACGTTGACCTTACTCAAATCGTTGATGGTCGTCCACTTGCAGATACAGCAATGGAACCAACTCGTATTTATGTAAAACCAATTCTTCAGTTATTGAAAGAAGTTGATGTACACGCAATGGCACACATCACTGGTGGTGGTTTACCGGGTAACTTACCTCGCGTACTGCCAAATGGTGCTCAAGCGGTAGTAAATGAAGCATCTTGGGAATGGCCAGAATTGTTCAAACTACTTCAAAAAGAAGGTGCTGTTGAACAATTTGAAATGTACCGCACATTTAACTGTGGGGTGGGTATGGTTCTCGTAGTTGATGCAGCAGATGCTGACAAAACTGTTGAATTACTCAACAGCCTTGGCGAAAAAGCATTCACAATGGGTCACATTGCAGACAATGCTGAATCTGTTGAAGGCGCTGACGAAAAAATCCGTGTAGTTTTCGCATAAGCAACGTTCATGATTAAAATTGCTGTACTTGTTTCAGGCAGCGGATCTAACCTGCAAGCCCTGATCGATGCCAATCTATCAGGTCAAATCGTTGGGGTAATTTCCAATAAACCTGATGCTTTTGCACTGCAACGTGCAGAAAAAGCAAAGATTGCAACTGCAGTCATTGAACACAAACAATATCCAAGTCGTGAAGCTTTTGATGATGTGATGCATCAACAACTGCTCGACTGGGATGTTGACTTGGTGATTTTGGCAGGCTTTATGCGCATTTTAAGCCCAAAATTTGTCAAAGCATGGGAAGGGAAAATGATTAACATCCACCCTTCTTTGTTACCAAATTATAAAGGCATGCATACTCATCAACGTGTGTTAAACACTGGTGATGTCTTCCATGGCTGTACAGTTCATTACGTGACTGCAGAGCTAGATGCCGGCCAAGCGCTTGCTCAAGGTGTGCTTAAAGTCAATGTGCATGATCATGCTGAAAGTCTGGCAGATCGGGTTCACGTGCTTGAGCATGTGATTTATCCTCAAGTCGCAGAATGGATCTGTAATGGTACGATCCAACATACTGCTGATGGGGTGTTATATCGCAATCAACCGATGCAAGCACCTGTTCAATTCTGCAAGTTTTAAAATCAGTTTTTATCTATTTTAAAAAGAAATAAAAAACGCATCCTCGGATGCGTTTTTTTATTTGAGTACATTCAATCATTCATGTTTGGCATGAACCGCTAACATTTGTTTGATTAACTCAACCGTTTCTACTGGTTTTTCTAAGGGAAACATATGACTGCCGCTAACCACTTTAAATGGAATCGCAAATTTTTTCTCGACCATTTGGGGAAAGTGACGTGCCAAAAATGGCCCCTGCTCTGCAATTAACTGCTGTACAGGTACTTGCGGTTGAGCATGAGGTAACCACCACAGTGAAGGATTGGTTCGAAAAATATGAACCTCATCATCACGTGAAATCGTCAACTCCACCCCACCACGCAGTTTATCGTCCATCAAGGCATAATCAATATAAGCTTGATAACAGTCTGGATCGAAATCTTTATAAAAACCTTTCGGCCTTAAAAGCTCTGCTGCTTGTTCACGACTGTCCCAATGATCACGACGACGCTTCGACAACCCAGCAGGCGACATTTTATCGACGACTTTGAGTTTGAGGAGTTTGGCGATGTGCAAAGCAAAAGACTCTTTCCCCATGATCATAGGCGGATCAATCATTAACACTTGTTCAAACAATTCTGGGCGTTGTAAAGCAGCCTGAAATGTTAAAACCGAACCTAATGAGTGACCTAATCCAATGACCTTACGACCATTGGCCTGACGTACAATACTGTCAATGACTTGCTGTGTTAAGCTTTTCCAATGGTTATCGATTGGGTAACGCTTATCTGGCCCAAGTAACGGCACATAGATCACATCATATTCATCACTCAATAAATCAAATAATTTTTGATAAACCTGTGATGGCACGCCATTGGCGTGCGCAAAATGAATTAACGGTTTCATTGTAACTTCGTGCTGTTTTCAGATTGAACCTGTTGTGACAATGCGCTTGCCAAACCGTGACCAAACGAACTTCCCATACGACCTAATACAGAATCAAATGGACTATTTTCAATGGTGTAGTTCACAGCTTTTTCAGTTTTCAACTCACGTTTCAGGCTATTTAAACTACCTGTACGGTCAGCAATACCCAGCTTCACAGCCTGATCACCTGTCCAAAATAAACCTGAGAAAATAGCCGGATCATTCGATTTTAATTTCTTACCGCGACCTTCTTTCACGGCATTAATAAAATGCGCATGAACGTTATCGAGTACACCTTGAACATGTGCTTTTTGTGCAGCATCGACAGGTTGAGTCATGGATAAAATCGCTTTGTTCTCACCCGAAGTCATGGTGCGATCTTCTACACCAAACTTTTGCATCAAACCACTAACGCCATAGTTCGGCATGATCACGCCAATTGAACCCACTAAACTTGAAGGATTGACAATAATTTCATCTGCGGCAGAAGCAATATAGTACGCACCTGAAGCGCCTGTATCACCAATAATGGCATACAGTTTTTTATCGGTATGGGCTTTTTTCAAGTACTGAATTTCTTGCCAGATTTCATCAGACTGAACAGGTGAACCACCCGGTGAATTAATATTTAAAACAACCGCTTTGCTTTGTTTATTTTCATAAGCTTTTTTCAAAGCTTTGATGGTATTTGCGCTGTTTACACTTTGCTTGTCCGCTGCAATGGTCCCAATGATATCAACCACGGCAATATGTGAACCCGCTGTTGCTGCAGGATCTGATGATGACATGCTGCAACTTTTCGCCATCGCAATGATAATAAATAGCAAATAAGCAAAGGTTAAAAATTTAAAAAATATACCCCATCTACGTGCTCTACGTTGTTCCTCAACGGAAGAAAGCACGGCTTTTTCTAATATTTTCCATTCATTTCCAGTTGGCTGCTGGATATTGTTTGAAGAACTTTGCTGTTTTTCTTCAGGTTTTGGTGGCCATTCGGACATAAAAAAACCCATTTGATCGTTAATTTGTAGTCATTATATACACGCTAATCGCTATAACTGTCTAATCAATTCATTTTCCCCTATAATTATTTTAAATTTTCTTTCATTTCTTTCAGACTTAAATAAGATGACCGACCAAAATTCACAGGACACCACATATCACCTGTTAAAATTTATCAGCCGTCAACCTATTCAAATTTCTAGATTAATTGCAAAAGGTTTGGCTGGGTTAGTCAATGTTTTAAAAATCTCTAAAACCTACTCTACGATTCAACGCAATCTTAAAATTGCATTGCCTGAATTATCAGAGTCAGCTCGCATTCAACTCACTAAACAAGCGATTCGAAACGAACTTTGTTCTTATTTTGAATTTTTTAACATTTGGGGTGCAAGTACAGAAAAAAATATTCAACGAATTCATCACGTACATGGCGCTGAATATTTACATGAAGCGCTCGCCCTACAAAAAGGCGTTGTACTCGTGGTACCACATTTTGGTACTTGGGAAATCATGAATGCATGGGTTGCGCAGTACACTCAAATGACCATCATGTACAAGCCGGTAAAAAGTGAATCTGCCAACAATTTTGTCCGTGCTGCTCGAAGCCGTGAGCAAGCAATATTGGTTCCTACGGATGAATCAGGTGTACGTCAAATTTTCAAAGCCTTAAAACAAGGTGGGACGACGGTGATTTTGCCAGACCATACCCCCAATGCCGGCGGTGAAATGATTCCATACTTTGGTATTCCACTAAAAACCAGCAACTTAAGTGCAAAACTAATTCAAAAAACCAAAGCACGTGCGCTCTTACTGTACGCCATTCGTAATGATAATCATGGTTTTGATATGCATATCGAACCTATCGATGACAATATTTATCAAGGCAATGCAGATGATGGCTCAATGGTTATTTTTAAAGCAGTGGAAGATTTAATTCATCGTTATCCAGAACATTATCACTGGAGCTATAAACGCTTTAAAGCCAATCCAAAATTGAGAAATCTATACAATATTAGTGATGAGGAAGCCGCTCAACGCATTCGTGATATTCGTGAGGAATATCAAAGACAGCAAAAAATTAAAAATGTGACAGAATGACATTTTCAAGCAATACACTTGAAGCAGTTTTCTATTCAGATTCTTTAGATAGCCTGCGATATAGATCGAGCCATTTATACTTTGTACGCTCTTCAATTAGTTCAATTTGTTGTTTATTTTGCTTGAAATGAATACTTCCACTTTGTGCAGTTTGCAAGAGTGGAATGTCTAATTGTTTGAGACGTGTTTGGGTCATCTTTGCAGGATGTCCATAACGATTAAAGCGACCTGCGGAAGCAATCGCCAACTTGGGCTTAAAATGGTTTAAAAACGCATAGGATGAACTGTGCCGACTACCATGGTGTCCAAGCACCAAGACATCGACTTTTAGGTCTGGATAATCACTTAACATTTGATATTCCGTCTCCCAACCCGCATCCCCCATCAATAGAAAATGTCGTGGGCCATTGACGCCTTTGACCGTGACATATAGAACACAAGAACGTTCATTGGCATTCCATTGAGCATTTGTCAGATCTTCAGGCTTTGGCGAGAGTATTTCAAAATATACTTGCTGATCCCAATTCCACTGCTGACCACGCTGACATAAGCGCTGTGGAGCTTGGTTTATGGTTTGTACCCGCTCATTACTTGAAAGCTGTCCAATATCAAGCTGTTGCTCCAATGAGAAAAAGCCACCACTATGGTCTTGATCTAAATGAGTCAATAACACCCGATCTAGTCGATGGACACCTTGCACACTCAAAAATGGCCGGATGATATTTTGCCCAACACTAAATTTATTTTCATCATAGTTTCCACCGAAGTCCACCATCATATGATGATCTACAGATCGGATGTAGATCGCCTGCCCTTGCCCCACATCTAAAATTGAAAGCTGAAAATTTGCTGAATTTCTCCATGGGATAAACAGAGCAAAAAAGGCAATGACCGCCCAATATTTTGGCAAGATTCCTTCAGGTAAAAATAAGATTACTATAACGAGTATCAACAGTACGATCTGAGTTGACGTCAATGCGACATCTTGCATTTGTGGTGCAAAGAGTCGATCTAAGCCATAGAGAAATACATGCAACACTTCTAAACACAGATCATTGAATAAAAAGACCAAATGCGCCAAAGGTGTAGAAATATAAGAAAGTGCCCCTCCGATGATATCTAAAGGAACCACCACAGCCCCTAACCACGGGATGGCGAATAAATTACTTAATGGGCTAATCCAAGTCACTTGCTTGAAAAAAATCACCATCAATGGAAATAAGGCGACAAAGATTTTCCATTGTGATTCCACCATCAACCACATTGAATGCTTTAACTTTTGCCAAAAACTGACTTCCGCTTGAGCCAGTAAATGCATCCTTAAGGTTTGATATATCCGCAGTAAAATAAAGCATGCGCCATAAGACAACCAAAATGCCGCGGATAAAATACTAAAGGGATCCACGAGCAATAAAATTGCGGCACTAAAAACCAGCAGTTGAAAAGGCTGAATGGTTTGCCGTAACAAAAGCATGCTACTTGCGACAAGGCAGATCGTCAGCGTTCTTAGTGCTGGTATTTCAAAACCGGTAAATGCACAATATAAAAGGACACAGAAGATAAAGGGCACGACCAATACATATTGTTTAGGCCATTTGAGATAAATTTTGGGACAATATTTACGGATACCCAACTGCATCGCCCAACAGAGCATGCTGGCAAAAACCAGTACATGCGGACCAGAGATCGCTAGTAAATGACTCATGCCAAAGCGTTGAAATAATTCACTGGTGCCTTCAGTGAGTAAACTTTTATCACCAGTAAGCAGTGCTAGCAGCAAGCCATGATTTCGTAGTGGTTGTTGATATATAAACGCTCTTAAATATAAACGCTGCTGTTCGACTTTTATTTTGAACTGATGCAACACACCTTGATGTCGTTGATACTGATGACCATAGCCCATTGCAGTCATATGTTGGGATGGTATCAATTCGACTGACTTCACCTTTAAACTGGCATGTATATTTTGCTGTATGCTCCACCGTTCTTGATCAAATGCACCTTCGGTCACATAACTCTGTGTAGGCCGTAACTCACCATACATGCGATAGTATTGCCCGGGAACTAGCTGGATCGTCTGGTCATTATTTTGCAAAATCGAATTGGGTAAATACGCCATAAAATATTGAATCTGCTGATTCACATTTAGCACTTCGACTTTTTGATGTATCGCTTGGTCTTTGAGTTGGCTAATTTGTGGGATATACACAATAAACTCGCCTTGTCTGCTCTGATGCTCAACCAATGCCAAACGCTGATCGAGTTGAGTATTGGCGAAACTAAAACCGAGAATTGAACCTATGCAAAGATTTGTACTGAGCTGTAAGATTTTCGAAAAGATACTTTTTAGTTTTGGTGAAATGTAGAGCTGTAGCACTAGCCAAATCAGGACAATAAAAAGCAACTGAGCTGTCGAGAGTTGTGGATTCCAAAACATGAAACCCATAAAAGAAATACCTAAAATCCAGCCAATACAAAAACTTTGTAACATGAGTCGTCATTATTTTTATTATGTGCTGGCAATAATAAAGCCCACCGAGGTGAGCTTCAATCAAACAATCTTAATCCACTAATTTTTTACAAAATCAATTTAGCGCTTAGTCATCTACCCATAAACCATCTTGCATATGCAAAATCGCATCAGCAGATTGAGCTAAATATTCATCATGGGTCACAATTAGCATTGCCATGTTAAATTCTTTACGTAACTCAGACAGCAACTCAAAAATCTTCACCGCGGTTTTGCGGTCTAAGTTCCCTGTTGGCTCATCAGCCATCATCAACTTAGGTTTTGCTACCAATGCACGAGCCAAAGCCACACGTTGACGTTCACCGCCTGAAAGCTCACCGGGTTTGTGCGTCATGCGGTGGGAAAGTCCAACGCGTTCCAAAAGATATTCAGCTTGCTGCTTCACTTCTTTGAAGTTACTCGACTTCCGTAACATTAATGGCATCGCCACATTTTCAAACGCGGTAAATTCAGGCAACAAGTGATGGAATTGATACACAAAACCTAAATGCTCATTGCGGATATAACCACGCTCTGCTTCACCTAAAGTGTCAAAGCGTTGACCATTAATCAACACTTGACCCGATGTTGGACGATCCAAGCCACCCAATACATGCAATAACGTACTTTTACCAGAGCCACTTGAACCAACAATAGAAACAAACTCACCTGCTTTGACTTGTAATGAAAGTCCGCGAATTACATCGACTGTAGACTTACCATCAGTAAAAGATTTGGTAATGTTTTGGGCATCTAAAACTAAATTACTCATAGCGTAGAGCCTCTGCAGGTTGAACTTTAGCTGCACGTAAAGCCGGATAAATGGTCGCGATAAAGCTCAGGCCCAATGATAAGGACACAATCACCACAACATCTTGCCATCTTAAATAAGACGGTAAATAGTTGATGAAGTAAGCATCAAACATATTTAAGCCTAATGTTGTATTCAACCAACCGACTAAATTACTAATACTAGATGCAGCGATAATCCCTAAAATCGCCCCTGACACCGTACCAATCACCCCAATCACTGTACCTTGCACCATGAAGATCCGTGTGATTGTAGCCGGTGAAGCGCCTAGTGTACGCAAAATGGCAATATCGGATTTTTTATCAGTGACCACCATCACCAATGAAGACACGATATTAAATGCTGCAACCAATACAATCAGGAACAGCAATAAACTTACCATTGCCTTTTCCATTTGAATCGCACTAAATAGGTTGCCGTGTGTATATGTCCAGTCAGAAGCATAGAAGTTTGCAGGTAAATCACGCACAATTTCTTGAGACACTTGTGGCGCTGCAAAAATATCATCCAACTTCATACGGATGCCTTGAGCACCATCTGGCAGTCTTAATAAAGTCGCTGCATCGTTCAGAGCCACATAGCCCATCATCGAATCAACTTCTGCACCAATACTGAAAATACCCACAATTTTAAATCGTTTAAAACGCGGAACGACCCCAGCCGGAGAAGGTGTTGCTTCAGGAAGCACCAAGGTCACACTGTCATTCAAACCTAAACCCAAGGCATCTGTCATTTGCTTGCCAAGGACAATACCAAATTCACCTTTTTTCAGGTTATCGATACTGCCTTCCACCATATGGTCTTGGATAATTGATACCTTTTTTTCATACTGCGGTTCAATCCCACTGACCATAATGCCAGACACTTGACCTTGTGCCGTCAACATTCCCTGTAATTGGGTGAATGGTGCGACCCCTTGAACATGCTCATGCTGCTCAATTTTTTTTGCAAGTTCAGGCCAATTTGTTAAAATTTGTGTTGAAGAAACAGTGGCTTGAGGTATCATTCCCAAGACACGAGTTTTCAGCTCACGATCGAAACCATTCATCACAGATAAAACTGTAATAAGGACTGCCACACCAAGCGTGAGGCCGATCATGGATACCAGAGCAATAAAAGAAATAAAGTGGTTACTGCGCCGAGCGCGAGTGTATCTCAACCCTATATACAGCGAGATTGGTTTAAACATAACCATCTAGTCCGAGGTAATATATATTATGGAAAACTTACAGCATCAAAGCGTTCAAACTGAACGCCGTGTAATGTCGCGTATCGATGCTGCTTTGCGCATCAACTATCAGATTATCTCTGATGATGTTGCACTGAATGATCCTTACGATCCTAATTTTGTATTGCCGCGCTATTTTCTACTACTTGCTGAATTAGATCAATTTGATCATGCACTCAACTACGAATTAGAACAATTAGCTGAGAAAGATCAACAAATTGCTCGAATCTTATCCTTATTTAACCAAAAGTTAAACCTTATTACGGGTTCTTTATACGACGCAATTGTACAAAGCATGTTACCAGTGCCTGAGCATGTGAATTTTTCAGAGACTGGTTTGAGCTTTTTTAGCGAACGCGCGATTAAAGAAGGTACTTATATCCATGTGACCTTAAGCCACCCTGAAAATTTCTTCCATATTGCGGCAACTGCGCAAGTGGTTTATAGCCGTGAAGAAGAAAGCAACTTATACCGTACGGGTGCCTATTTTATCACACTGCTCCCTCAAGACCGCGTCAAACTTGCAGAGTGTATCGCACTGACCCAAAACAAAGAGTGATTTTTAATCAATGTTTTAATTTGTGGGCGAGCTGTCTGTTCGCCCGAAAATCTTTATAAAAATAAACAAACAAGCCTGATAATAGAATCACAGCACCAAGTAAAACCATCAATGATAATTTTTCATCATTTAACAGTGCCCCGAATAACATCGCGAGCATCGGTGTGAGGACTGTTGTTAAAGATAAAGTTGTCGCCTTAATGTTTTGTACCAGTTTGAAATAACAAAACATCGCAATCAATGAAGCCATAATCACTGCATAAAATAAGCCAATGAGTGCTTTGGTCGAAGGCATCTGTGTAGGTGCATACTGCCAAATAAAAGGTAGCATTGCAGCAGAAAATAGTGCTGAGATAAGAATCGAACCCGTGGCTTGAGACATGGGCTGCAATGGCGCATTGACTTTTTTCACCCAAAAAATCGACATACAGTAGACGAATACGCTCATTAACATTAAGACGATGCCAACAGGCTGTACGTGCTGATCACTGCCGCCCAAGCAAATAATGGCTAAACCACAGACGGCAATCAACATCCCAATCCATTGCAAGCGATGCAGATAGGTATGAAAGAAGAAACGACCAATCAGACCCGTCATAATTGGCGCTAAACCAAACATCAGGGCAATAATACCTGAGCTGAGATAGGCCGTTGCCATATAGGTAAAAATTTGAGAACCAATAAAACTAAATGCCCCCGCCAAATAACTGTGCAGCGAGGTTTTATCCATCGGCAGTTTATGTTTAAAAATAAACAATAATGCGACAGCCAAGGGTAATGCGATAAAAAAGCGTAATGTCAGTGCCCAAAACGCATTGATATCACTGACACTCCAAACGATGGCAAGTGGTGTGGTCGACCAAATAAATACCAACAACGCATAGGTCGTCGCTAGATTTGTTTTAGATGGCATGGTTTTACTTCTGCGCCGTTTTACGTTTTTGCTTTTGAATGGTTTGATCTAAGCTACTAGAAAATTCGCGCTTATCTCGTTCTGAAATCGGTGCTGGACCACCAGTTTGCACACCTGCGCCCCGTAATGTATCCATAAAGTCGCGTAAATGTAGACGAGCTTTGACATTTGCTGTGGTATAAATCTCACCGCGTGGATGTATCGCTATACCGCCCCGCTCAATCACTTCAGCAGCAAGCGGAATATCCTGTGTCATCACGATGTCGTGCTCTTTCATGCGCTGAATAATTTCTTTATCCGCTGCATCTGCCCCGCTCATGACTTGAATTGAGTTAATCCGCACCGAAGGCGTTATCCCAACATTTTGATTGGCGACAAAAGTGACTTCTAACTGGTAACGATCAGAAGCACGAATAATTACATCACGTAAAATGCGTGGTAACGCATCTGCATCCACCCATAATTTAAATGGCAGCACTGATTTTCCATTCACTTTTAAACATGGCCCATAGTAACAAATCTACATGACAATTTGGGGATCTGCATCCGCTGAATGGATCTACATTTCTCTAATCATGAGAATCGAAAAGCTGCAAAATGAGCCAAAGTTGAGCCTATTTTCCAATGCTTTAACATTTAAATCCTACTGAAAACATTTTTTATGCATGATTTCATGATAAATATGACGTCGGTGACTTGAAAATTTCAAATAACCCTCGATTTATTAATTATGAAACCAACCCAATATCAATTGTGCATATGAAAAAACAAAATAGCCCTGAAATTATCACTATTGAAGATCAAACTTTTGGTAGTCATGTTGAACATTGGAATTTGCTCACCGGCAACCCGACAACGGATGTACCAGTTTGGCTGGGTCAGGCATTGGATGCACCCATTATGCCGATGGGCTTATGTGCACAAGAATCTGATATGGATCAAAGTACATGGCTGATTCAAGGTCCATCTCAAGCGTCGATACAACTTTGCCAAGTGATTGCGGTAGAAAATAATAAACCTAAAGCCGTTAAAACTGCATTTCCAAGTTTTGATAGCCCATATAAAACCAAAGCCACCATTGAACGTATTATTACCTGTAAATCCAATACGCAAGCTGTGCTTTGCCTCGACTTAGGCGCAAATACCAGTGTGTATGCTTTTGATAGTTTATATAGCGTCAATCACGACCAATATGAAAAAGATGTAACCTACAGTGTGCAACTCAATGCTTGGGCCTATGAACTCGAAGCTGTCGCAGAACATGAACAGCTCGTCGTTGACGATCCTGCATCGATTAAACATCATCGTGCTTTAAACGATATCTTGGCAGCAAACAACGGTGTTGCCCCTGCAGACTTACACGAACAAATTAAAGCATGGCAACCAAAGTCTAAAGATGACAAAGCACCAGTCACAGTCGATTTTTCTAAAATGGTTGCATACCTATATGGTGAAAATCTTGGCCAAGAAGACGAAGCTTGGTTCCAAGGGCATATTGTTGGCAAAACTGCCATGCAATTTAAAGAGCAAGACTATACGCTGTATGATGTGACCTTAATCCACGAAGAAAACCAAGAAGCGGTGATTGTTCGTGTTGCAACACGAAATCCGGCGCATAAAGATTTCAATGTTGGGCAATATATTCGTGGCAATCTGTGGATACAAGCCAATATTTACGCGAAATCTGCCTAATTGGAATTCAAATCTAAGAAGAAAAAAACCACCAAAATATGGTGGTTTTTTTATTACTTAAATTAGTATTTAACGTCAAACACTAAACTTCTTTCATAAATCAATACTTAATTCACAAAAATATTCCCTCTCCTTTTCAAGGATGAGCATAATTACGCGCAAGAAGGAGAGGATTTATATGAAAAATTTCCCTCATCTTAGAGGAAGAAGGGCTTTCAGTATTAATCTTGCTACGAATTAATGATCATTTTTTTGACTTATGAAAGCTATCTACTAGCGTGGACTAATTTCATCGAGTACACGCATGATTTCAGCTTTGGTTTTAAAGAAGCGACTAAATAAACTCGAAACTGAACCAATCATCGTGATGTGCCCAACACGTGGGATTTGAATCAACTGACTGTGGTTGCCTGAGGCTTTTAATCGACGATCTAAATCTTCACTATTGCTATAGCCAACGATATTGTCTTTATCCGCAGTAAATAGATAATGCTTCACTTGATTGTGCTCAACAAAATAATACGGCATCACTTGTTGATACGGTACATTTTGATCAAAGGCATCTGCACAAATCGGATCACCTTTATAATCAAAATGATATGGCCCTGCCAATCCCACAATTGCACGAATATTCTCTTTCACTTGTAGCTGATAAGGCGTCGGATGATACAGTGCAGACATGACATTAAATGCCCCTGCCGAATGTCCCATTAACACCACATTTTCCACTTCAATCTGCAACTTATGCTGAGACTGCGTCAAATAGTTTAATGCAAGGCTAAGATCATCAATTGAAGCCGGAAAAATATATTCAGGTGCGAGATGGTAATTAATGACAGCAACATCGAAGCCTTCTTTGGCAAAAGCTTCACCAATGAATCCATAGTCCTTTTTGTCACCATGCATCCACGCTCCACCATGTACAAACACGATGAGTGGACGTTGCTGACGAGGTGCTGACGTGCGATACAAATCTAGGCGATGGCGCACTTTTAGACCATAAGGGATATTGTTTTGAACATGATATCCTTGTTTGGGTGTCAGTCGATTTAATGCATAACTGCCAAAATCATATAACCGAAAATTTCGATATAAAGATTTAGCCAAATCCATTTTTTGCTGAAGCCGCAGAGACCATTGATTCATATTTTACAGCATCATTTCCGACATTTTATTGAGCATTTGGATCGACAGCATCCGGATCTATCGCTACAGGCGTTTGTACTTCAGGTTGCACATTACCTACAGCAGGTGTGGTGTAACTTGAGTTAATTGAACGTGCCTGTGGATTTGGGTTCTGATCAATATTATCGATTAAAGTGATAATTCGCGTTACATTACCCACTTGTTGCAAGATTTGATTTAAGTCTGTGATTTCCGCACTGTTTAAACGGCCCATCACATAAAGAACAGCATCTTCAGTATGAATGTGTACTTTGCTGTCAGATACCACAGGCGCTTTCATAATCAAACCACGGGTATTCGCAGTGACCGCAGTATCTTGCATGATGGTGCTATAGCTGATCTGATTACCCACTGTAATATAGTTATGTACAGTTTTGACATCACTCATTGAACGGACATTTTCTTCTGCCAATTCTTTTAAATGATTATCTGGCACTTGCCCAGTCAATAAGACATTGCCATGAAAACTTTCAATATTGACACGTGACTGTTTAAAACGAGTATCTAATTTATATAAGTTAATTTTTGCTGTTCGAACAATGGAAGAGTCAATAAAAACTTGTCCCAATGAGCGTGCGCCGCTTTCAGTTCCTACAGGTGCTGATCCTGTTCCATTCGAAATAAAACTCGCACAGCCAGATAAACTTGCGACACAAAGCATCGTTATTCCAATACGCTTAACCACTCAGCACGACTCCTCAAATTTCCACACGTATTTTTCTATGCGTTTACACAGTTTGTTTTATCAAAGATTAATCAACTCTTGATCAAAAGTAAAAGCATTTTCAATCCATTGCTGATGATACGGGTATTTAGAAAAGTCTTGCTGTAGTGTTTTTGCAAAGTGCTGATAAAAATCAAAACAAATTGCATCAAAGCGACAATAATAATTTTGAAAATGTGACTGTTCATTTAAAAAATGCAACGCAGTCGTCATCATCTTACGTTGTTTGTGAATAGAAATGCTTTCAACGGCTTGAGCATAACGGGTATTCGAACGGGCTTTAACTTCGATAAACACCAATTCTTGACCACGTGTGACGATCAAATCAATTTCACCATAACGACTATGATAATTCTGTTGCACCTGTACATAGCCTTGCTGCTCAACCAAACGCAGCGCTTGCCGTTCTGCCCACTGCCCCAGATTCATCTGTCCCAAATTCATCTGCTCTAAGTTTAGCTGCATCGTTTCATCCCTAAAGTGAGATCGCCACGATGCCTTTTTTACTTCGCTCATAGCAGTGAGGAACACGCTGAATATTATTTTGACTAATTTTGATTAGCCCTGTTCGCCCCTGAAACTCAATGCTTTTTAATTTCGGTTCTTGCAAATATTGTTTTGCGATATGCCATGTGTCTCCGCCAAAAGCTAAAAGACGTTGATATGGCATATCTACTGGGTTTTCCTCATAAGCTCGGATCAGGTCAGGCCAACGCGCGTCATGCAATGCAGGTGCATCACAAAATTTCAGCCCTACAGGAATGGGCTTTGTGGCTTCAATCGCATTGGCAACGGTATATAGTTTTGCTTTAGGTAGTTTTGTTTGACTGTTTATCCATTCATTATTGCCTAACAACAACACCCCTTGATTTTTGTCCAGCTTCGTTGGGAGTTGTTCAACCACTTGTATCGGCACTGAACTTTGACTAATTAAGGACATGAGCAATAATTCATGTTCTGCCTCAGTTGCAGGCTGACGTAACACTAACACTTGCGCTAGTTTGTCTTTTTCGAAGACTTTTTGGAGTGCTAAAGCATCATCACGTTTTGATAGACTGTACTGCCAGACGTTTGGAATTTGGCTCGTCGTTTCATTTAAAGCCAACACGCGGACTTTAGGCTTTGCTTTTACAAGTGCTTCTACATCTTGACGTGCTAAAGGACCAATCACCAATTGAGTTTTTTTATTGACCTGTTGCTTCAATATCGCTGCAATTTGCTTTTGATTTGAATCTACAAACTTAATGGGCACTTTGTAGTCTGACGATTGATATGCGCTATTGAAACCTTGCTTAATACTGGATGCGGCTCGCGCCATAGGGCCAGATTCAGGTAGAATGACCAAGACGTCTGCCTGTGCAGCAGTAAACAGACTGCTTAAAAGGCAAAGACCCAAAATTTTGTTCTTATTATCCAACATGGAGAAACCTATGAGTGCTCAGTTATTTGTTGTTGCAACTCCAATCGGGCACTTAGATGATATTAGTTATCGTGCAATTGAGGTATTGAAGTCGGTTAAAATTATTGCCGCCGAGGATACACGAACTTCCGCACAATTACTTAAACATTTTAGTATCAATACACCTTTAACCGCCTGCCACGACCATAACGAAAGTAACAAAATAGACCAGCTGATTGAACGCCTCGAAAAGGGTGAAAATATGGCGCTAATCAGTGATGCAGGCACGCCATTGATCAGTGATCCTGGCTTTAAATTGGTTCGAGCTGCACAAGAAAAAAATATTCGTGTCATTCCTGTGCCAGGTGCCTGTGCTGCCATTGCTGCTCTCAGTGCTGTCGGCCTACCCAGTGACCGTTTTAGTTTCGAAGGCTTTTTACCTTCTAAACAGTCACAACGTCTTTTAGCATTGGAAAAACTGAAAGACGAAACTCAAACCATGATTATTTATGAAGCGCCGCACCGTATTGTGGATTGCCTAAAAGATATGTCGAATGTCTTTGGTGCAGATCGTCCTGTGGGCTTTGCACGTGAAATTACCAAAACATTTGAAACTATTAAAAAAATGTCTTTGGGTGAATTGGTTCATTTTGTCGAATCTGATCACAATCAGCAAAAAGGCGAAATCGTTTTGGTGATTGGTGGTGCGACCGAAGAAAAAGACCTAGAGCAAGAAAAGTTAGACAAATTGCTAACACGTTTACTTCAAGATTTGTCCGTTAAAGCTGCCTCTCAATTGGCTGCAGATTTAACTGGGATTAAAAAGAAAGTGGCCTATCAACGTGCTTTAGAGTTAACCCAAGCGAACGATTAAGCTTAATTTTTTCTTTTAATTTAAACCGCTTATGGAACCTACGGGTTCCATAAGCTATTCCTTACAATAATTTAAATAGAATGAAAAAAGTTGCTTATAACATGTCCATAAATCTGTCTGTCAAAAAACCGCTGGTGTTCATTCTCTTTAATCTGGTTTGGCTCACGGCCCTTGTACATATTATTTTTACTGGCATTCAACCCTATCCGCACTATATTAGTGGCGAGCAAATGACGGCCGATCATAGCGCGATTGCGATGGTCTGTGGATATTGTTCCCTCTATTTTGTAGTCGGTAATTTACTGAAACTGAGCCAATTTTGGGATAGGCATCGCTATTGGGCTTATGTCGTTTTGAGTGCGGTATTACTTTTTCAATCTTTTGTCGCTGCTGTGGCGGCCATGCATGCACCGCCGTATATTGCTGCATTTATTATTAATTGTATGTTTTTGCTTTTACTGCATTTTGTGTTCTATCCTATTTACGCGATCAGTCGTAAATATATGAAGCCAAAGACGGCTTGAAGCGATTTCACATCTTATTAACGACTTAACTTCTTGAGCAAACATGCTACAGAGTTAAGAACTGAATGACATGCATCCTCGCACAAGCGAATGAAGCAAAAAAAAACACCACATGACGTGGTGTTTTTTCATTTTTAATCTTTTGCCGATTCGTCTGGAGGGACTTCGGTAATACGACCACCACGCGCTAAGAACGCAGCAACTTCATCTTCAAGCGCCTGACGTTGTTTTAGTTTTGCAGTCACTGTTAATGTTTCAGCTTCAGAGGTGTCACCATCAGAGGCAGAATCAGCTGCGTCACCTGCACCTTTTTCAGCTGCTTGTGCTTCATCTTCATCAACTACTGAATCTTCTGGATCATCATAATCGTTCATATCAGTCATTGTGTTCTCCCCGCGAATGACTTCTGTTTGCCAGCGAATGGCTGGTTTTAAATTAACAGAAATTTAGCAATCTCTGAGCATTTCGACTAGTACCCACAATCAAAAAATCGTATCTTTTTTAATCAAAATCGTAACCTTGTTTATACGACTGTCTAAAAAATATCTGACTTTGACCTAAGCTGCGTAGATTGTATCTTTTAAAATACTCAGACCATTGGCTTGAGCCATAAATGCATCTTTAAGAACAGTCTGATTTTCCACTTGTTTTAAACCAAAGTTTCGCGCCCACACCACAGGAGAAAAAGTTGTAGTTTCTAACCAACCAATTGCGGACATACTATGCATCATGGCATCGTTTTGCCCTTTACGGCGGTGCTCATAGCGCTTCAAACTTTGTTCATGTGCCCACACACCCCGTTTTTTATCGGTCAAAAGCACATCGCAAAGTACTGCTGCATCTAAACAGCCAATATTCACGCCTTGTCCTGCAAGCGGATGAATCACATGGGCCGCATCTCCAATCAGCGCCAGACCATCATGAACGTATTGCTGTGCAGCTCGTGCCTTCAATGGAAATTTAGCACGTGGCGTTGCTTCTAAGACCTCGCCGAGCATGTGATGGCTTTCTCGAGTGAGCAACGCAGTAAATTCCACATCGGATAAAGCGACATATTCATCGGCATAATCATCTGGTAAGGTCCACACAATGGATTGCCAATAACCGCTTTCTTCTTTTTTCAGACTCGCCATCGGCAAAAATGCCAAAGGCCCAGTTTCTAAGAAAATTTGACGCGCTACATGCTGATGCGGTTGGGCGGTTTTAATTGCACAGCTCACACCCGCCTGTTTATAGTCCAAGACATCTAGATCGATGAAAGCTTGTTCTCGGACAAATGAGTTTGCACCATCTGCTCCAACCACCAGTTTTGTTTTGAGCTGGGTACCATCTGCGAGGTGAATGATCCATACACCAACGCCACGCTCAACTCGACTTACCTTGACTTGGGTTCGGTAGTCTTCGAGTTGTTCTAGCATTTTTTCTTGAATAGCTAAATTCAAAACACTTGGTTCAACCATTGAACCTAAAGCTTGCTCAACTGATGGCGTTTGCTCTGTAGCATGGCCAAAATTGATTTCGCCATAGCCATTTTTATTCCACACCTGCATGCCTGTATAAGGCTGCTGACGAGCAAGCTTTTCCCAAACACCCACGGTCTTGAGTAAATGAATAGTGGCTTGACTGAGCGCCAAAACTCGAGGATTCGCAATACTTTTGGTTTTTTCTGCATCCAATATAGGTGCCGCATCCAATACCGTAGCCTGCACACCGCCCTGCGCCAATAACAATGCCGTTAAACCACCGACCAAGCCACCGCCGACAATCACAGCATCCAGTACATCTGTTTGATTGAAACTCATGCTTTTAGCCCCATTGCATAATTCGCGACCAAAGGCTTGATCCCCGGAATGGTGTCAAAGGCAACTAATCCTGTATTGCGAATGAGTTTTAAAATTGGATTCTGGTTGCTAAAACCACGTACAACTGAATCACAGAATTTAATCACCCGCTGCTGATCGGTCAGGCGCGATTTTTCATAATCCAGCAACATAGCTGCATCACCCAAATCTGCACCTTGGGTACTTTGCTCTGTTAAATAACGGTGCAGTACATAGGCATCACGCATACATAAGTTAAAACCCTGACCCGCCACTGGATGAATGGTATGTGCAGCATTGCCCATCAGCACTACACGGCCGACAGCTTGTTTTTCTGCAAGCACTTGGGATAATGGGAAGCTGAAACGTTTACCCGTTTTTTGGAATTTACCTGCACGGTCGCCATAGGTTTCTTGTAAGGCATCTAAGAAGTGCTGATCATTTTCATCACCCATCCACTCGCCTTCAGTTCCTTTAGGAACAGGCCAAACCACTGAGCGGCGGTATTCACCCGGAAGTGGCAATAGCGCTAACGGGCCAAGTGGACTAAAGCGCTCGAAACCGACATGAGCATGCGGTTTAGAGGTTTGCACCGTAGTGACAATCGCCACTTGGTCATAGTCATGTTCTGATGCGCCAACGCCTAGGGCTTTGCGGCAGAATGAATCACGGCCATCTGCGGCAATCACGATTTTAGATTGTAGTTTGAGCTGTTCTTCAGCACGCTGTGCTTCTATATATGCAAAGTCTGCATCTTGCGTCAGTGAAGTCACTTGTACGCCATCAATTAATTCGATTAATGGTTGTTTTTTGACTTCTGTGAGCAACACACGACCGAGCCATGCATTTTCAATGACTTGTCCAAAGCTTTCGACTTTTTCTTGTTCTGCTTTTAGTCGTGCCTTACCAAAACTGCCTTGCTCTGTAATATTCACCTCTAAAATAGGCGTGGCATGTTCTTGCAAAGCATCCCACAGACCAAGTTCTTGATAAATCTGCACCGTACGGCGTGACAAGGCGCTGTTTCGCGCATCAAAACTAGAGTGATAAGGCGCAAGGTTTGCATCATCATAATTTGGGTATTTAATGGCTTCTAAAAGTTTTACGCCAATTTTGGCTTTGGCCAACATGAGTGCCAGACTTAAACCGACCATACCACCACCGACAATGATGACTTCTTGCTGCATGCTTACTTCCTTTTTTATCAAGTATTCGAATTTAGGAAATTCACTCGAAATACATATAATCTGTAATGGATTTTATCTTACATCAAGGGCATGATTTTTTATAATGAAATACAAATTTGTTGCGGGTATTTGCACTGAATAAATACAAAATAAATCATCTCTCGCCGTAAATATTCATCTCAAAAAATAGCGAATCACTTAAAATCACAATAAAAATGACTGAGCCGATTAAATTTCCGGCTCAACCACAGATCATTTTAATTTCAAGCATCAGCTTCCTCATTCAAATGATTCACATCGCCCTTCATAAAAAGTGCCTTGTTATTCTGCCTAACTGATGTTACGCAGTAACATCAGTAATTTAAATAAGGTGCTTAGGAAGTTAAGCATTAAAATACTGGATTAATTTCTGTAATCGAATTTCTGCATCTTGATTAAAAGCATTCGCCGCTTGGTGATACCAGCGCTTTGCTATCTTTAAGTCTAGATTTACACCATTACCCAGCTCATACATTAAACCAATTTTATAGGGGGCAATTGCACAGCCTTGTTTTGCCGATTGCTTGTACAAGTTCATAGCTAGATTATAATCTTGATCAAGAATTTCGCCCTTTTCATATATTTCAGCAAGGGCCGTTCTTGCGTTTATATTTCCCTTTTCCACTGACTGATTCAGTAGATCTAAAGCAATATGAACCTCTGTTTTACATGGTTTTTTGAACAACAGCGCTGCTAACTTCAGCATCGCCGCATCATCCCCTTGATCAACCGCTTTTTGATACCATCCTTGTGCTGTTAAATCATTTTTTTCGACGCCGCATTCCATTTCATACATTTCACCCAATTTAATTTGGGCTGCAATATCCCCTCTTGATGCTAAACTTAAATAATCATCATAAGTACGCTGATTGTTATACTTAAACTTTATTTTCTTTACTGGATTATAATCACTATCAAAGATTTCAAAACCGACATAGATTTTAAAGAGTTCAATCAATAACAGCCGAACCAATTGAGTATGATAAATTAAATGATCCTTTTCGCTAAAATAATAATATTGATAATAGCTTTCCAAATCTTCATTGATCTCTTCTTTTAAACTGTTTAAATCAGTCATCCATTTTTTTTGAATTTTGCCATTTTCAACATATTCGTATAAATATCTTGTTGAAAAGTTTAACCATTCTTTTTCAAAATCTTGTATTTGCCTATCCATGTAAAGTTCATCTTCTTCCGCTTGAATGACACATCTAATTTCTGCACCCTCTTTATAAAACGCATAGCTATAGCTTGAATTTGTGTCTGCAAAATCAAAGAATATCATCCATTTAATCGGTAACCCACTGCTCAGCAAGCTGCTCCATTTTTCAGGTTCAGTAAAAGCAAAATGCGCTAATCCGGCACTATTGATACAAACAACATGATCCGTCAGCCACTCTATATCTAATGCAGATTTTGAGTTTTCTTCAAAATAAACCAGCCAATCATTTACCAGTCTTTCTATATCCTGTTGATTGCCATTAAAGGGAATAACCACCCCAGCTTTTCTAACGCCCATAATTATGATTAAAATAAAAAATTTATACGATTAATTTTAAAAGACTTATATCTAATTTTTGTAAAAACTTAACATCAGAAAATCAACTACATTGCTAATTAACATTGTCTGTATGATTCGTATTTATATGACTGCTTATAGATAAAAAAAAGCCGATCATCTGACCGGCTTTTTTAAATACTGTATAAACTTAAGCGGCTTTCGCTTTCGCCATCAGCGCTTCAATCTCTTCTACAGATTTCACCACTGCAGCGGTTAAAACACGTGGACCATTTTGAGTTGCTACAACATCATCTTCAATACGGATACCAATACCACGCCATTTTTCATCAACAGTTTCATCATCTGGCGCAATATAAAGCCCCGGCTCAACAGTCACGACCATACCTTCTTCATAGGCACGCCATTCACCGTCTTGTTTATATGAACCAACGTCATGCACGTCCATACCGAGCCAGTGGCCTGTGCCATGCATATAGAACTGACGATAACCTTCTTTTGCGATGATTTCGTCAATATCTCCCTGCATGATGCCCAAATCAAGCAAACCTTGAACTAAAATACGCACTGCAACGTTATGCGGTTCTTTATACGAGTTGCCGATACGCACAGCATCAATCGCCGCAATTTGCGAATCGAGCACGACATTATAAAGTGCTTTTTGTTCAGGGCTGAATTTACCGTTAACAGGGAAAGTACGGGTAATGTCTGAGGCATACAGTTGATATTCACACGCTGCATCAATCAGTACCAAATCACCATCTTTCAATTCTTTGTCATTTTCCACATAGTGCAAAATACAGCCATTTTCACCACCACCAACGATGCTGTTATAGGACGGTACACAGCCATTTATACCAAAGACATAATTCAGTTCTGCTTCTAGTGCATATTCCATCATGCCCGGTTTGACTGTTTGCATGGCGCGGGTATGCGCTTTTGCTGAAATATCCGAAGCAATCTGCATCAATTCGAGTTCATTATCAGACTTATGCAAACGCATTTCATCGATAATGCGGTCCAGTTGAATGACTTGTGCAGGCGCACTTGCACCCTTACGTGATTCACCGCTTGCAGCTGCAATCCACTGCGCCACACGAGCATCAAAATTTGCTTGCTGCCCGATACGGTAAAATAATTTATCTTTATTTTGTAATTTTTCTAAAATTTCTTCGTCTAATAAATCGATAGCAAAGGCTTCATCCGCGTCATAGTCATCAATCGCGCCATCAATACCCGCACGGTAACCATTCCAAATTTCCATTTCACGGTCACGTTCACGGCAGAACAAACTATAGCTATAACCTTCTTCTTCGCTATCAAAGGTTTCAATCACTGCAACCGCTTCAGGTTCAGCAAAACCTGTTAAATAAAAGAAACTACTATCAGCACGGAATTTATAGTCGGCATCACGGTTTCGCATGGCTTCTTTGCTCGTGGCAATAATTGCGATGCTGCGTAAGCCCATTTCACCTGCAAGGATGTCACGACGTTCCTGAAAATCTGCTTGAGTTAATTTCTTCATTGATATGCTTCTTATACGCTTGGACTATGATTGATTTAATAGGATGATGAACTCCAAATATAGAGCCCATCATCTATTAATTATTGATGCAAAAAGAATGCCTTAACTTGGACGGTGTGGTGTGAACATTTCAACCACATTGCCCGCTTGAGCCGATGAATTTTTAGCACTCAGCTGTAACAACGGTG
This sequence comes from Acinetobacter sp. YH01010, assembly GCF_013420775.1. Lineage (NCBI taxonomy): Bacteria > Pseudomonadati > Pseudomonadota > Gammaproteobacteria > Moraxellales > Moraxellaceae > Acinetobacter > Acinetobacter sp. YH01010. The sequence continues at coordinate 30,181 of NZ_VOYF01000020.1, forward strand.
TTTCTGAAACATCTACTTTGGTACGTCCCATAGATAGGCTTACTGGGATTAAACGAACAAATTCGTATAATTCCTGATAGCTTTCTTCACCTTCTTCATCATCATCTGAATCTTCAAATTCTACTGAAGCGACATCCTGTAAATGCTCAATCAATTCTTGTTCATTGGTACGCAGATGTCCTGCCGCCAAACCAAAACCAAGAACCACACCTGCACACCAGTCTGCCAAGGCTTGCACACGCTCACCAAGTAAGTGATCATCATCTGGTAATAAAGGAAGATAGTCGAGTTCATCATCTGAAAGAGAATGAGCTACATCTTCTGCTTCTTCAGTTAACAATGCCAATGCATCTTCATCTAATTCAGCAACATCAAGCGTTGCTAAAATTTGTTGCCACTCTTCACGACTCGGGGGTTGTGACACACAAACTATACCAGTGAGTAAACCATGTAACTCACTTGGGCTTGAAATTTCTTCAATTTTAGAAAAATTGTGGGACCAATCTGACCAACCTGAAATATCGTCTTGCATTCGCTTATCCAATCTCTATACTTCGTATATATTACCTTTGTTTGCAAGACTGTGCGACTACGTTATGTTAGAAGAATTACAGCGTCTCCAAGCGCATATTAGCGTTTTAAAAACGCGACTGGCGCAATTTGAAAGCGAAAATGGTGCCTTACATGATGAGAAAAACTCATCAAATGAGCAGCATCATGCTCAAATTGTACATAAGAACGGCATTATCACCTCGAAACAAGAAGAAATTGAAACACTGAATGAGCAATTAACTGATTCACGTGCTCAACTTCAACAGCTCAATACTGATGCAACTGCTTTGGCTGACCGATACAGCCGCCTCGAAAAAAGCTGTACTGATCTAAAAAATCGTTTTCAGGAAATTTTGGCAGAGCGTAATGAGTTACGTATCGTCAAAGAAAAAATGCAAAATGAACAACGTCATGCTCAGCAAGAAATTCAAGGTTTAAAGCAAGAACGTGAACGTCTGCTACAAAAAAATGAACATGCCAAGGCCAAAGTTGAAGCGATTATTCAACGTTTAGCAATTTTAGGTACTGCTCAAGATCAACATGCACAAGAAATTCAACAATTGGCACATCCGACTGAAAGTAATGAGGAAGTTTGATCATGAGTGAACAAATTGCAGTTGATTTAAAAGTTCTAGGTCATAGTTTCCGTTTAGCAACGACTTCTGACCAACAAGCAGATTTAGAACGTGCAGCGCAGCTGCTGAATGACAAATACGATGAATTTCGTCGTAAAGCGCCACGTATGGAACCAAGCAAGTTGATCATTATGGTCGCACTTGAGTTAATGCAAGAAGTCCTGTCGATGAATAAGAGTTTGCAAGAATATGCAAACTGCGAACTTTTGTTGCAAAATATTTTGGAACAAGTGGAAGAATTGACTGATTAATCGGTGGTTTAGTGATTATACTTTGCCCGATTGCTTCATTTTAAACACTTTGTCAGCGTTTGGTGATTTGCCAATAACGCTGAATTCGTTATACTGAGTACATCTCTGAGGTGTTCGCCAGCTAGGTCTAATCCCCTGCCGATACTTAAACTTATGGATGTATTCTGTATATTCTGAGCGTATGCCCTCCTCGTGTGGGAAACCCAGCGAGTGTACGTCGCGTCCACCTTGAACTCATCGGGTTCAGGGTCACGACATTTGCAGCGGCATCTTCGGAGTGTTTATCTTCCAAGTCATTAAATGAATTTTCAGCATTCAACTCAATTCAAAAATATTCTAAAAAATTCACTATTCTATTTCTGCGCTATTCGACTCCTGTTCTTTTCTTAAAAACTGATGTTACGCACATAAAAGTAATTTCGTATTTTTAAAATAATTTTAAGCCTATTCGACGGAGTCTTACATCTAAGGATTAAATAAAGAGATTAGCCTTCGGCTGGAGATACTTTTGTTTCGGCAAAAGTACCCAAAACCATTGTCATCCGCAAAACTCGTTCACTACCGTCAAATTATTCAAAGCATCACAAAAACATTTTTGATTAGAAGTAGTCCTGTCTTAAACACTTGCGGATGACGTTACCGCGTATCGTTGTTTTATTTGAAGCAAATTGCGCTTTGATGTTACTGCGTAACATCAGTTAAAAATTTTTATTCAAGTTTGTTCACCTTCAAAAGCTGATTTAATCCGCCTTATTCAATTTTTGAGTTGTTCCAATTTAGCTTGCTGCCCATCTAAAAATCGATCCATTTCGGGAAGTATTTGGCGTAAATATTGAATAGATGAAATAGCTTCATCCACGTTCACGACGCCTTTTTCAACCAATCTGTATTGCTGCTCGAGTAAAGCGAGTACTTGATTTTGATTCGGCTGCTGCCCCTGACTCATCTGTGTGTTTATTTGCTGAAATTGTTGAAATACCTGTTCACGTTGCTGTAATAACTGGGTGTGCGTTTCATTATCTTGTCTTTCTTGTTTGGGTTTGGAACTTGAATGCTGTAAAACATTTTCCGTGGTTTGATCTGAATGTGTTTCGGACACTTTTTGTTGATCTAAAGGTAGCTGTTCATGAACCTCCTGCTGCCGTGGTTTTAAAAACTGAATCATCAACCATAAAATTAAACTAAACGTCAAACCTAAAACAATCCATTTTTTATTCATGATGCAGTCTCTAGACACCTTCTGATATTTAAAAAATTCAGAGCCGATTTGACTCTGAATTTACCTTTTTATTTAATTTTATCTAAATTATTAGTTGCCCCATCCTGCTGGCGCATAACCCAAACGAACACGCTGTGGGTGATTGCCAACTGGAACTGTGATGACTTTTTCACCTGTCGCGAAATCAATCACTGTTACTGCATCTGTCGCACTTTCAGAAATTACACAGCGTTTTCCATCTGGGCTTTGCGTTGCCCAATACGGTTTACCTGCAGCAATCAATTTCGCCGCGGTCAAAGTTTTACGATCTACTATAGTGGCATAATCATCCATGGTTCCTGCGACACACAGTTTTTCACCATCACCACTGATTGAAAGCCCATGATGGCGTGAGTCATTCACCCATTTGGTGCGATCTGAGGGAATCGTTGTACTTCCCGGAAGCTGTGCAATGCGCGTGACTTTGTCTTGATTGAGATCATATTCGACCAGACCATTAAAAAATGAGACCTGAGCATAGATTTTGGATTCATCTTTACTAAATACAATCGGTCGAACTGAGTTAGACAGATCTTTTCGTCCCACGGCATCTAAAGCAGGTCTAAAATCGATTTTTTTAAGGACTTTATAATTTTGAGCATCTGCGATCGTGATATAGCGTTTGCCTTTAGTAAAATCTTGCCAAGATGCATCCATGGCTGTTTCGACATTTCCAATGGCTGAATTTAGAATTTTAGTACCGTTGGCAAAATAGATATTTTCATGTGGTTTATCGCCCGTCGCAAAACGTCCTAATTCTTTGCCCGTGTTGATATCGAGTACATGTACAACATTCCCTGAAGATGCTGAAACAGCAACTTGTTGCCCATCGGGTGAAACCGCCATATGGTCTGCTCGAAATCCTTCAACGGGTGTGCGCCAATTGATTTTCCCCGTTGCAATGTTAATCGAGACTACATCTGCATAACTTGGGCGTGATGCAACCACCGATTTGCCATCTGGTGTGGAATACATGTCATCGACCAATTGATCATTTCCCTCTCCTGCCGTATTACGAATATAGCTATAAGCGATTAATTTTACTGGGTTGATGTAAATTTCAGTGAGGCGTTGTTTTTTGTCGGGCACCATATTGATGACACCAACTTTCTGATAGTTTTTTGCAGGATTGATCACTGTAACCGTACCATCCCAATTATTGCCGACAAAAAAGACTTGCTGGCTATTGGGTGGAACGGGTGCAGTGGTTGTCGCTGCGAAAATAAGTGGCGACACCGTAACTGTCATACAAAGAAGTGTCCTGATCCAGAGATTTTTTTCCATTTTTATTGTCCATTCATTTGTTTTTATGCATACCTTTTGACCAAAGCCATCAGATAAGTGTCGCTTTTTTAGCGCAAAGAAAGCTTATTAAATATACAAGTGTAGATATAGCGTATTTGTTTTAATTCCGATGAGTTGTTGATTAAAGGCGCACAAACCTGCCACTAAAGGCTTCTTCAATAATGTAATACTCTATCTCTGCTCCATTCCACCACTTTTCTTTGCTTCAAATATTTCATTCAAATCTTTTCAATTTCAAAAGCTTATTTAAGAGTTGTCCCAGTTTGGCTTGCTATCTATCCAAAAAAACAATCCAGAATACATTTGCAAGACTCAAGCAGAACTATGAAAAATCAGTTGCCTTAGCTTACATATTTATTTGGCTGTCATTATGAAATATCAACAGAACCTAAATTCAACACGATTTTAAGGCCATAAAAAAACCCAGCTTTCGCTGGGCTTTTTTTCGAATCAGTTCAATGCTTAGTGAGCAGCGAATTGGTTCATTGTGTTTTTCGCATCGTCACCCGCTTTAAGCGCGTTGTCACCAGCGAAGATTTCTTTGTGGTCGTCACCGATGTCAGAACCAGCCATTGCTTGGTGTTTAACACAAGAAATCGTACCGCGGATTTCTTTACGTTGAACGCCAGCTACATAAGCAAGCATACCTTGGTCGCCGAAGTAACCTTGAGCAAGCTCGTGAGTAGAAAGAGCAGCTGTATGGTAAGTCGGAAGTGTGATCAAGTGATGGAACACGCCCGCTTCACGAGAAGCATCAGCTTGGAACGTACGAACTTTTTCGTCAGCTTCAGCAGCTAATTCAGAGTTATCGTATTCAGCGCTCATTAGTTTAGCACGGTCGTAAGCAGAAACGTCTTTACCTTCAGCAACCCAACGGTCGTAAGCTTGTTGACGGAAGTTTAGAGTCCAGTTGAATGAAGGCGAGTTGTTATAAACAAGTTTCGCATTTGGAACTGTTTCTTTAACACGGTTAACCATGTGAGCGATTTCTTCAACGTTTGGAGTCGCAGTTTCGATCCAAAGAAGGTCAGCACCATTTTGAAGGCTAGATACACAGTCAAGTACAACGCGGTCAATTTGCGTGTCTGGACGGAACTGGTACAAGCCAGAAGCAAGACGTTTTGGACGGTGAAGTTTACCGTTACGCTTGATTAGGATTTCGTCTTCTTGAGCTTCTGAAATGTCAATTTCAGTTGTGTCTAAGTAGCTGATGTATTGAGAAGCGATGTCGCCTGGCTCTTTAACCACTGGGATTTTTTGAGTCAAGTCAGCGCCTTCAGAGTCAGTACGAGCAACGATGATACCGTCATCAAGACCCATTTCTAAGAATGCATAGCGAAGAGCGTGGATTTTCGCGATGAAGTCTTCGTGTGGAACTGTAACTTTACCAGCTTGGTGACCACATTGTTTAGCGTCAGATACTTGGTTTTCGATTTGAAGTGCACAAGCACCCGCTTCGATCATTTTCTTAGCTAGTAAGTAAGTCGCTTCTTCGTTACCGAAACCAGCGTCGATGTCAGCAATAATTGGCACAACGTGAGTTTGGAAACCGTCGATTTGAGCAGTGATTTCAGCAGCTTTAGCAGTATCACCAGCTTCGTTTGCTTTTTTAAGCGCACGGAACAAGTCGTTTAATTCTTTCGCGTCAGCTTGACGTAGGAAAGTGTAGATTTCTTCGATCAATGCAGGTACTGAAGTTTTTTCGTGCATAGATTGGTCAGGAAGTGGACCGAATTCTGAACGAAGAGCTGCAACCATCCAACCTGAAAGGTAGATATAGCGACGTTCAGTTGTACCGAAGTATTTTTTGTTCGCAATCATTTTTTGTTGTGCGATGAAACCGTGCCAGCAACCTAATGATTGAGTGTATTTGCTAGAATCAGCATCATAAGCAGCCATATCACGACGCATAATAGCAGCTGTATATTTCGCAATGTCTAAACCAGTTTTGAAACGGTTTTGCATTTGCATACGTGCAGCATCTTCTGGGCTAATATCGCGCCAAGTGCTTCCGAATTTTGCTTTTAATTCACGGATTGCATCAATCGCTGTTAAGTATGTAGACATGATATGTTCCTGTAATAATATTAGGATTTTTCTGCAACGTAAGGCTAAAATCATACCCTCGAATGATTGTTCAGATTTAGAACATTTCGTTGCGATAGACACAGAGTAGATTGACTAAAAAAATTAATCCAATATTCTGCATTAATTTTCAGTATTTATTTAAAAAATATGTAGATTAAAGTCGTATTATAATAATTAACCAATATTTTTAAGTATTTGTATTTAAATTATTTTATTAATAAATTTGGCTGATTTTTTTGTCTATTTTACAAACACTCTGATGAATTATTCTTCATTAGACTTAAGTCGACTGAGCATTCACTTTTAAAAAAAACAGCATTTTTTACGCCTTTTTTGCCCAAACTTACCAAACTAAATGCATGATTATTCCGTCCTCAAATGATCATGTAAATGAGATATTTCATCTTACTTTTGAGTTTTATGAACATCACTTCGCATAATCAAAATTGCTCCGTATTTTTATTATATTTATTTAAAAATATCATTCTAAACAGGTAATAAGTGTTTAAGAAATATGTGCTGTCGCTTCAGCAAATTTGTCTTAAAACTGCCGAATTTTAGTACAATAGTACACGTCATTTTTTCATCCATTTTTTACACAAGCCTTAGTAGTTATGGCATAATCAGATAAATTTCATGATTTTATTGTCGGTATTTATTTTATGAATCTGGAGCGGGTCGATCTCAATCTATTAATTTATCTTGATGTACTACTTCGTGAAAAAAATGTGACTCGTGCTGCCGAGCAACTGGGTGTAACTCAGCCTGCGATGAGTAATATTTTACGTCGTTTACGCAACTTATTTAATGATCCACTTCTTATTCGTTCTTCAGAAGGTATGACACCTACAGAACGTGCGCTTGAATTACAGCCACGTATCCGTGATGCTCTCTCTGACCTTTCGATGATTTTGGAACCCCGTACCGAGTTCCGACCTTACACTTCAAATCGTGTCTTCCGCATCATGACGTCAGATTATGCTGAAGCAACACTAGTGCCGCGCCTAGTAAAAGCTTTGCGCTCAGAAGCACCCAATGTGGTTCTGGATTTTTTAACGCCTAGTGATGTGTCTTATCGAGATATGGAACAAGGTAAAGTCGACTTGGCGATTAACCGCTTTAATGAAATTCCGCAAAGTTTCCACCAAGTTTTGGTCTGGCGTGACAGTTTTTCATGCCTTTTAAATGCCAAGCACCCTGCTGCAAATAATTTAAACCTGAAAAGCTATCTAGATGCACAACACATTTGGGTATCTAAAACAGGTATGGGTGTCGGTTTTGGTGTCAATCCTGAAAAACAAGCGGGTCTAGGTTGGATTGATCAAGCCTTAGAACGTATTGGCCAAAAACGTAAAATTTCAGTTTTCACCCGTCATTATCAAATGCCAGGCTTATTGGCCTCGAATGTTGACTTGGTTGCGACTCTGCCAAGCCGTATTGCTCGCCTTCAAGCCAAAAGTCAAAACCTGTTACTTCGCGATCCACCATTCTATATTCCTGAATTTGAATTAAAAATGGCGTGGTGTCCTTTACTTCATCATCACCCTGCTCATCGCTGGTTGCGTCAACTTATTTTGTATGTTGCACGTCAAATGATTGAAGAAGAAAACCGCGAATACTTAATGAATAACTCTCAGTTTTCACAGTATCAGTAATTAGTTCTTTAATTCCTTATTAATTCAAACGTATACTGTCACTATATAGGTAGTAGTTAAGACTACTACCTTGCCCATTTTTGTGTTAGAAATACAGAAAAATAGAATGAATCACAAACAGGTGTATTCGTGAGCCTTTTCCAAAATATTGTCATTATTATTCTCCTGATCGTCGGTGCGGGTTTTCTATCCTTAACAGAAATTGCCCTTGCGGGTGCACGAAAAGTAAAGCTTAAAATTTTGGCTGAATCTGGAGATTCACGTGCACAACGTGTGCTTGACTTACAAGCCAACTCAGCAGACTTTTTCGCCGCATCACAAATTGGCTTAAATGCCGTGGCAATTCTTGGCGGTATTTTGGGTGAAGGTGCATTTCGTCCTTATTTCATAACCTTAGTGACCCGTTTTTATCAGGGCCCGTGGACTGAAACCATAGGATTCACCCTGTCGTTTACTTTAGTCACCTCCTTATTCATTCTATTTGCTGATTTGATGCCAAAACGTTTGGCGATGATCGCACCTGAAAAAATCGCCGTTGCTGTTGTAGACCCGATTCAAATCTTCATTAAAGTGTGTAAACCAATGGCATGGGTGATTAATGCCATTGCCAATTTGTTGTTTCGTTTATTCAAAGTGAATACAACACGTGATGACAATATTACCTTTGACGATATTTCAGCCGTGATGGATGCCGGTGCTCAAGCTGGTGTACTACAAAAGCAAGAACACCACTTTATTGAAAACGTATTTGAACTGGAAGAACGTAATGTCCCTTCAAGTATGACTACACGTGAAAATGTGGTGTACTTTACCCTAAAAGAATCAGAAGCCAGTATTCGTCAAAAACTCGCAGAATTTCCGTATTCGAAGTTTTTGGTCTGTAGTGAAAATATTGATGACGTGATTGGTTATGTAGATGCCAAAGATATTTTGGTTCGTATCTTGAACAATCAGTCACTTTTACAACTCAACGAAAATACCATTCGTAATGTCCTCACGATTCCAGATACTTTAACACTGTCCGAATTACTCGATCGTTTCCGTTCAACCAAAGAAAAATTTGCCGTAGTAATTAACGAATATGCGTTGGTTGTCGGCGTTATTACCCTCTCCGACATTATGATTACCGTGATGGGCGACTGGGTAACACCGATTGAAGCAGAACAACAAATTATTAAACGTGATGCGGATTCTTGGCTTATCGATGGCAGTACACCAATCGAAGATTTAAAGCATGCCCTCGCTTTAGATGAAATGCCCGATGAAGAAAACTATGAAACCCTTGCGGGCTTTATGATGTTTAAACTGCGTAAAATTCCACGTCCAGCGGACTTTGTCACCTATCATGGCTACAAATTTGAAGTTGTGGATGTAGACCACTTTAAAATTGACCAATTATTAGTGACCCGCTTACAACAGGCTGAAACTGAACTAGATACACCAGAAGAATCGGATTAATTCGATTCTTTTTTTTCTAAAACAATAAAATATAAATACGATGGAATACGAAGATGTCTTTTTCACTTAAAGCGATTTTGACTTGCTTTAGTTTTTATACTGGGGCTTATCTGATCTATTATTTTTTTAAAGCTCATCCACAACCTTTATTTCTATTGCTCGGTGTTACACTGATCGCCACTGCGTGGTTTTTAACGCCTTATCCTTATGAACGTGGCAGACAACAATATGACGAAACCATGCGTTTTGGTCTGTTTTTTTATAATCCCTTAATATTTTGGTTCCGATTTTTTAGTTGGCCGATTCGGACGCTACTGTCTATTTTTGCATAAGCGTACTTGTTGTGATCAAACTGTATCTGCACAGCACTTACAGTTCTCTACTGATGTTGAATATATGTAAACAGACCACATTTTTTGAATAAAAATTAAAATAAATCGAAAAATCTCCCTTCCTTAATACCTTCATTATTAATGACTATTTTTCATTAAAATAGTGATGTATTTCACATTTTCTCACCTTTGTTTTGACTGATGAAATTTATCTTTATGCTCTGCCCTTGGATTTAAAAACAGCTTTATATTTCAAAGGAATGAACCATGTTAACCGTACTCGGTTTGGGCATGATCTTGTGCTTTATGTATTTGATCATGTCGAAACGCTTAAGCCCACTTGTTGCACTGACTTTAATTCCCCTACTTTTTGCCTTGATTGCGTGGTTACTTGGTTTTTATTTTGACAGCTTGTCACACATACAAATAAATGAAATTGGCGACATGATGATTGAAGGTGTAAAAAACTTGCACCGACTGGCATCATGCTGCTTTTTGCGATTCTGTATTTTGCCATCATGATTGATACAGGTTTGTTCGACCCTTAGGTGAAATTTATTTTAAAAATGGTCAAAGGTGATCCCTTAAAAGTTGTCCTTGGAACCATTACCCTGACGTTAATTGTCTCTTTGGATGGAGATGGTTCTACAACATATATGATCTGTGTTGCTGCCATGCTGCCACTCTATAAGCGCTTAGGTATGAGCCCATTGATTATGGCATGTTTGATTATGCTCTCTAGCGGCATTATGAACCTTACGCCATGGGGTGGGCCTACAGCCCGCGCCGCCAGCGCACTTCATGTCGACCCAAGTGATGTATTTGTCCCGATGGTTTTACCGATGTTATTTGCCATCGGCTGGTTGTACTTCTTAGGAACGATGTATGGTCGCATGGAAAGAAAGCGTCTAGGAATTGTCCAATTGGATATCAGCCATGGTGAAAACATTCAAATCTCAGATAATCCAGAAGCCAACCGCGCAGATCTACGTTGGTTTAATGCACTGTTAACCGTCGTTCTGATGATTTGTCTGGTTTTTAGTATTTTACCTATGCCTATTTTATTCATGGTGGCTTTATGTATTGCGCTAGTCGTCAACTACAAAAATGTCGACTTGCAGAAAAAGTTAATCGCACATCATGCAGGTAGTGCTTTAAACGTGGTCGGCATCATTTTTGCTGCAGGTATTTTTACCGGAATTTTAGCTGGAACAGGCATGGTAGAAGCCATGTCCAAACAACTTGTGGCAATTATCCCTGAAAGTATGGGTCCCTATTTAGCACCGATTACCGCTGTCATCAGTATGCCGATGACTTTCTTTATGTCGAATGATGCTTTCTATTTTGGGGTTTTGCCAATTCTTTCAGATGCAGCAGCTCATTATGGAATTGCACCTGTAGAAATGGCACGTGCCTCCATCGTAGGGCAACCTGTACACCTACTCTCTCCACTTGTCCCTTCGACCTATTTACTCTGTGGACTTGCGGGTATCGAGTTTGGACAACATCAGAAATTTACCATTATCTGGGCTGTAATCACGTGTTTTGTCATGTTAGCAGCAGGTCTGATCTTTGGAATGTTTCCGTTTTATTCGAGTTTAACTTAAAAAGTTAAAGATAAAAAAAGCACCATCAGGTGCTTTTTTTATGCTTAACAATAATGAACTAGCCAGTGTTTTACACTCACAGGTTCATTTGTAATAATTAATGCTTTGAAATTAATGCTTCTAGAACTGCTTCATAATGAATGCGAATATCATCTTCTAAAATTTTATAAACATTGTCGAATTGCACCATTGGCCAGCCTTCTTTCCAAAATGGAAAAATGTTATGGAGGTCATGAGTCACCGTTGCGTCTTCACGTACAATTGCTTGTGCAACTTGCGACAATACTTGTGCAGTTTCAGCACCATCAATCGCTAAATAATCGATACCACGAACTTTCAAAATACGGATACGGTCTTTTTTGTAGCGGATTTTTTTACTTTGGCCTTCATTTAAGCCTAAAGCTAAAGTCACAGCTTCAACAAATTTATCTTCAAATGCTTGATTTAATTTCACCAAAGCTTGTTTGTGTGCTTCTTGACGACCAGCTTTTCCCCCACTACGAATCACTTCATTTGCTTCAGTATTTAAAACATCTGATTTCATCGACTGAAGAATGTCTAGAATTTCGATATCGCTTAATGTTTCAGGAGAATGATCAGTCATAAACTGCCTATAAAAACTTAATATTCAATAAGTATGTATTTTCGCATAAAAGCAGCGTGAAAACTGCGACCTTCGCTATAGAAATTGCGTTTTCTCTTATAATGTTCAGATATACAACATGATTTAGAAAAAAAATTCTGTCAAAAATATCGAAATCAACTATATTACTTTCACGCTTTAATATTAACGTCACAATATGGCTCAAAAAAAACCGGCTGCACTTTACCTTCAACAACTGAAACAGCAATATCCAGCAGCCTTTAAACATAATTATTTATTTTATAGCCAACTGAAAACTCAAGGCATTTTAGACGAACTCAAAGAGCTTATTCCTTGGGTTTTGGCGGCGATGATTTTTATTTCTTTGAGCATGAGTATTGGTCATGCAGTGCAACTGTATTTTCCTGATATGAGTGAGTTTCGAGCTCATGGTATTGCTGTACTGAGTATTATGCTGTTTTTCATGCTGGTTGTGCCCTTAGTCATCAAGCAAATCAAACACAGTTCAATGTCCCTGTATCAAAGTTTGAAGAATACGCCGTTCAGACTTGCGATCGTGATTTTATTACAATTACTCAATATCGCCTTTTTACAAAGCACCTTCGTTCAATCTGTATTGTTCTTTTTCGCCATGAGTTTCGGCTTTGTGCGTTTTTATAAAGAAAATCTATTCAAAGGTGGAAGTAACACGCAAGAATACTATTTTCTACAAGAGACACGTCGTATTGCTTATTGGTCGTATAAACAAATGCTTAAAGCAAAATTACGTTTGACACTCAGTAATCCAAATCAAGCAAACTACAAGTGGTTATCTGAGCGCTTTACCCAGTTCCAAAATTTGCACATACAAATGCTACATCAGGAAAATCAGCTGTGTAAAAAGCTAAAGCACCAAAATGTTGAACATTATCTTGATGAGTTAATGAAATAAGTCGACTTTGGTGTAGTGAAAAAAACTTTAATTCACTGCTCAAAAAGTCATTCAATACATCGCTATTTTTGAATATTTTCAACTTATATGCATGAATTGATTGATTTTAAAACAAACACCATCAAATACACTTGCCAAGCTTCATTTCGTCCTCTATTATTGCGCACATGCCCGAGTGGTGAAATCGGTAGACACAGGGGATTTAAAATCCCCCGCCCACAAAGCGTGCCAGTTCGAGTCTGGCCTCGGGCACCATTCTTATACTTCTAAGATTGGTGCAATAAAAGATCCAGCAATTTGCTGGTTTTTTTATGCCTAAAATTTATAAATCTATTATTATTCAATGCCAATACCTTCAGATTTTGATCTCCCTGCACTACAGCTCAAACATCCCGATGCCTTTTATCAACGGTTGCTGTTTGCGCATTTTAAAATCATCAATCTCACGCCCACTGCACCCGTTTTAATCTTTAGCTTTTGCCTGATACTTTTAATCTCTCTTGGCAGCGCAGCACTTGGGCATATACTTTCAACGGCACATTCAATTCACGACCCCAAAATGGCGTTCAATCTTGGTGTATTGATTATTCTTCCTTTAATCTATTGCTATGTCTGGTATGCACATTATCAAGCACGTTTTAGCAGCAAGTCCGCAGTTCAACGCCTGCAAACACAACTGTATCTCCTTGGCGGATTAACACTTATCCTCGCTATAAACTTTAAGTATCTACAAACAGATGCATTAAACCTCATCAGTCTCTGCGGACTTTTTTTTAGTCTGTTTTTATGTGTATTTACTGAATTATTTTATAAACCTGAAAGCAGCGCCATTGAACGGGTAAAACTACAAAAGCTTCGCCAACTGGCATTTTGGTCTTATCAACAATCCTTAAAACAAAAAGTGCATCAAACGTATTTCTACACACTACACATACAAGCCATGCAAGAAGAACAGAAACTTTCAGCATCGATCAAATCATCCTTTAAAGATTTTTTAGACAATGCTCAATGACTTTTTAAAACTCTAGTCACAAAAAAGCCCTGTCACTACAGGGCTTTTTTTAAAGTTCAATTACCATTCTCGGTTAGCAACCAACTCTTCCATTTCAATATCCATATAGCCTTCATCTTGCAGCACCATCATCATGGCTTCTGCAATATAATCTGCAGCCGTATCATCCAAAGACGAATCTAAATCTTCAAATTGAGGTTTCATCTTATTGAGCTGTGCAACCGTTTCATTGGCAAAATGGTAGATATCAGTTGAACTTAAATCTGCTTTTGCAATTTTCTTCGCAAATTGAACAACCAATAACTTCACCTCTGCAACCAACACATCTGGGTAATATTCATCATCAAACATGGGTAGCAGTAAATCTGCAAACATACGAAACTCTATCACAAAACATTCAGGGCGCTTATATAACACAAATACTACAATTCACCAAATTTATTGGGATTCAGTATTTTCAAATCAGTCTGCATTCTGCATGGCTTGCCAAACACGTATCGCATCTACCGTCGCTTTGACGTCATGTGCGCGAACCATACATGCACCTTGTTGAATGCTGAGTAGATGCGCTGCAACCGAGCCTACAGCGCGATTTTGTGCATCTGCACCGCCAAGTGCTTCACCGATAAAACGCTTACGTGATAATGCAGACAGGATCGGATAGCCCATGTCATTCAATTGATAGAATTGCTGTAAAAGCTTTAAGTTTTGCTGCGCATTTTTAGCAAAACCAAAACCCGGATCAATCATAATATTTTCTGCACGCACGCCTGCGTCCAATGCATTTTGCACGCGTTGCTTTAATTCATCAATGACATCAGCCACAACATCTTGATACTGATCTAGATTATTCATCGTGGTGGGTTCGCCGCGCATATGCATAATGATCACTGGAATATCCAGTTTTGCAGCGGTTTCTAAGGCATTCGGCCGAGTTAATGCACGTACATCATTCCAGATATGCGCACCTGCCTGAACCGCTGCCTCAATCACCTCAGGCTGTGAGGTATCGATAGAAATCACTACATTGTGTTTAGTTAAGGCTTCAACGACGGGTACGACCCGTCGAATTTCTTCTTCAACCTCAACAACAGATGCACCCGGACGTGTTGACTCACCACCGACATCAATCACTGTCGCGCCATCCACTATCATTTGTAAGGCATGTGCTATAGCTTGGTCTTTACCATTGTGTTTGCCACCATCACTGAAAGAGTCCGGTGTGACATTTAAAATCCCCATCACATGTGGCTCTGACAAATCTAATTGCAAATTACCACAGTTTAAAATTTTATTAGGCAAAGACACCAACTTCATAGTACACATCCCAGATTTTGCTGCGCTTATTTTAACGCTAAGTTTGCTCAGCATTTCGTTCACATGCATTTATTTTCATATAAAAAAACCACCCGAAGGTGGTTTTAAAATTTTATGCTTTTGGCAATGACGGTAATGGTGGTGGAACATCTGGACCATCCGTTGGTGTGACATCAATCACTGGATTTTCAGCGATGTACACTTTTGGTGGTTGAGGTTCACGACCTTCCATAATGTCACGGATTTGATCACGATCAATGGTTTCCCATTCAAGCAATGCTTTCACCATGGCATGTGCAATATCTTTGTTATTTTCAAGAATATCGCGAGCAACTTTATATTGCTCATCTAAAATACGGCGAACTTCACGGTCAACTTCAAGCTGAGTTGCTTCAGAAATCACACGACTTCCTAAACCACCCATGAATGACTGCTGTGAGTCATCTTCGTAAACCATGACGCCCATTTTATCGGACATACCGTATTTAGTAACCATTGCTCGTGCCATTTTCGTTGCACGTTCAAAGTCATTTGAAGCACCAGTCGACATTTGGTTAATGAAGACTTCTTCTGCAATACGACCACCAAACAAAATTGAAAGTTCATTCAACATTTTGTCTTTGTAATGGCTGGTTTGGTCATGTTCAGGCAACTGCCAAGTCACACCCAGTGCCCAACCACGCGGCATGATTGTCACTTTATGCACAGGGTCTGTACCCGGCAATATTTCAGCAACAATTGCATGACCTGCTTCATGATAAGCCGTCGCACGACGTTCTTCTTCACGAATCACCATCGATTTACGTTCAGGACCCATGTAAAGCTTGTCTTTCGCATCTTCAAAGTCATACATATCGACCGTGTTCTTGTTACGACGTGCAGCAAACAGTGCCGCTTCGTTTACAAGGTTAGCCAACTGAGCACCCGAGAAGCCAGGTGTACCACGTGCCAAGACTTTAACATCTACACCAGTCACAGAAGGTAATTTTTTCAAATGTACATTCAGGATTTGCTCACGACCTTTAATATCCGGTAGAGATACCATCACTTGACGGTCAAAACGACCTGGACGAAGTAAAGCTTTATCCAATACGTCAGCACGGTTTGTTGCAGCAATGACGATAATACCTTCGTTGCCTTCAAAACCATCCATTTCAACCAACATTTGGTTTAATGTTTGCTCACGCTCATCATTACCACCACCTGTACCTGAACCACGGTGACGACCAACGGCATCGATCTCATCGATGAAAATGATACATGGTGCATGACGCTTCGCTTGTTCAAACATATCACGGACACGAGACGCACCCACACCCACGAACATTTCAACAAAGTCAGAACCCGAAATACTAAAGAACGGTACTTTCGCTTCACCCGCAATCGCTTTAGCAAGTAAAGTTTTACCCGTACCCGGAGGACCAACCATGAGCACGCCTTTCGGAATGCTTGCACCAAGTCGTTTGAACTTAGATGGATCTTTTAGGAAGTCAACGATTTCAACAACTTCTTGTTTAGCTTCATCACAGCCCGCAACATCAGTAAATGTCACTTTGATTTGGTCTTCAGACAGCATTTTTGCTTTTGACTTACCAAAACTCATTGGGCCATTCTTACCACCAGCTCCACCACCCATATTGCGCATAAAGAACATGAATAACAGAATGATTAAAAGAACAGGGAAACTTGCAATCAGAAGTTGCATCAAAATACTTTGACGCTGTGGCGCTGTACCTTCAACAACAACATTGTTCTTGATCAGGTTCGGCATAAGTTCAGGATCTTGAACCGCAGGACGGATACTTTCAAACTCCGAACCGTTTGATTTTTCGCCACGAATTCTTTCGCCATCAATGGTGACTTGTTTAATCTGACCCGCATTTACGGCTGCCACGAACTCAGAATAGTTCATCGCGGTCGGTTGATTGCGGTCGCTGACGTTGCTGAAGATTAAAACCAGCACGCCTAGGATAACCAGCCACAACACGGCATTCTTAAAAAGATCGCTCAAAGCTTTATTCCCATTTCTATCTAATTCGTTCAATCCCACTTACATGGGTGACTCTAATACTTACGCTGCAGAGTAGCTTCGCAATAATTTAAAAACGTACAAAATGCACAATTTTTAACGAGTTGGCAAGTAAACTTTACTTGAAAGCTTTCTTACGTCCCTGCCCGATTAAAAACACTTCTTTAGATCGAGCACGTGAAGCCGCCGGTTTTGCTGTTTTCAACACATCAAATGTGTCTACAACTTGCTTACGGTATTCATCAAATCCAATACCTTGGAACACTTTAACAACAAACTGCCCATTTGGTCCAAGAACCTTTTGAGCAAAGTCGATTGCTAATTCACAAAGATAGATCTGACGCGGTTGATCTACAGCCTTATTACCTGATGTATTGGGGGCCATATCTGAAATTACAACGTCTACAGTACGTCCATCTAAAATTTTTAACAATTCATCGAACACTTCTTGTTCACGAAAGTCACCTTGCAAGAAGGTCACATCCGGTAAAGCATCCATTGGTAAAATATCAGAAGCAATAACCAAACCTTTGTCACCAACAAGTTTTCCGGCAATTTGCGACCAACTGCCTGGTGCAGCACCTAAGTCGACAACGGTCATGCCCGGCTTGATCAATTTGTATTTTTCTTGAATTTCAAGCAATTTATAAGCGGCACGCGCACGATATCCTTCCTTTTGTGCTTTTTTCACAAAGGGGTCATCAAGATGCTCACGCATCCAGTCACGACTACTTTTGGATAATTTCTGGTTAGTAATGCGGGTAGCCATAACTCTCTAAATAAAAAAAACTTCTCAGTCTTGATTGTACGTGAAATTCAGCACTTTTGCAGTAGACATGTGTATCTAAAAAGCATCTTAAATCATGTTTTTTTCAATAATCTTCATCGAGAAAATGCCGATTAAATACAGCGCTTCAACTTTGATTTTGCTATACTAGGTCGTTTTTAAAATTAGGTTATATTTATGGCGGCTTTATCTATTCAAGAACGTAAACGCTTACGTCAAATTGGTCACACCCTAAACCCAGTTGTAATGGTTGCGGACAAAGGCTTATCAGAAAGCGTTGTTGAAGAATTAAACCGTGCGTTAAACGACCATGAGTTAATTAAAGTGAAAGTTGTGGCAGAAGACCGTGAAGCTCGTGCTGCAATGATTACTGAGATTGCGACTGTTTCAGGTTCTGAAGTTGTTCAAACGATTGGTAAGATTGCTTTGATTTACCGCAAAGCGGCAAAACAAAATGCAAAACTGTCTAACCTTGTTCGCTACGCACACCTGTCTAACTAAACATTTATGGCAAGTTTCGAACTCAGCGCTTTTGATCGTCGCTTTCAGGCTGTATCAGTCGTTGGTGCTATCGAACAACAAAGCCCATATACTTTGAATGTGGGTTATTGGATTCGAGACCCAAACCAACTGATTCAATGGCCAGAACTGGTATCAGCTCACCCACGAATCGATTTTTTGTGGGAACAGACCTGCTTAGAAGTTTTTATTGGTGTCCACAACGAAGACTTTTATCGTGAAATCAACCTCTCCCCTTCACAAGCTTGGCAGGCTTACCAGTTTGAAGAATATCGCTATCCAGAAGATATGCCGCCACAAGCTGCTTACGATATTGAACTGAATCAGTTGAAACGGACGCACTATGGCTTAAATGTCAGTCTTGATCTGACAGAATTTATGCTGAAGTACAAACTTAAATGGGAAGATCTCTATATTGGTCTAACTGCAGTACTGAAAACCTCTCAAGGTGAACAGTACTATGCCATGCAGCATAGTAGTCCAAATGCTGACTTTCACAACAAACGTGATTGGCTACATCAGTTCTAAATTTTTAATGTTTTGATCTTCAATAAAAAGCAAAAGTACGATCTTTTGCTTTTTTATTGCCTGTCTATTTTTAAATAGGTGCTTTGGACTTAAATGTACCATTCACAATAAGGGAGCCATTAATGACTCCCTTTTGCATATTTAGCGTTAAATTGAAGTTTAATTCGCTCTCACCGAATCCAGCTCCCTGGAATGACTAGATTTAGCTCAAGCGTTTTAAAATTCATGTCATTCACAATTAACTTTTAAGATCTGTGGTTTGATCCGTAACTTCAGCTTTCACTGGTGAAACTTTTTTCCACGCTTCCAAAGTATGTTCCTTAGAACGCTTAAATGTTTCTGTTAGATGATCTTTGTGCTTTCCTGAAATTTGGGTCACATCTTCTTTCAGCTCTTTTCCAAGTTTTGAAAGATCATCAATAACCGTATTAAACTCAGTTTTCACAAACTCTTTGAGTTCACTAAAATCTTTTTGCGATGAACCAAACTGAACTTTTAACTGATCAAGTTTATTCAATACATCTTGCTTCAACTGACGCAATTGATCTTGCACACTGGCATTCAACTGCTTTGCCTCTGCTCCGATCTTTTCTTTGCTTTCAGTGACCGCTTCTGTGGCTTGAACACTCGCCTCTTTTGCAACTTGTTCAAGCTTTTCAGCACCTTCGATAACGACTTCTTTCAGGGAGGATTTAGTCGCTGTTTGTTTTTGTTGTGTTGCCATGACTTTGTACCTATATTTTTTGCTGACCGACCCACATTAGCGCTTTTTGATAAATTTTAATTTATGATTTGTCTGACAATAATTAATTGCTTACATTTTTCTAAGATTTTGCAAAACCAAACTTTATTCTAAAATGCAAGCGCTTTATCTGCTTTATTCCTGATATTTACGATGGACTTTCAGTGGCTTTCTGCGTATAATGCCGTGTT
This sequence comes from Acinetobacter sp. YH01010, assembly GCF_013420775.1. NCBI lineage: Bacteria > Pseudomonadati > Pseudomonadota > Gammaproteobacteria > Moraxellales > Moraxellaceae > Acinetobacter > Acinetobacter sp. YH01010. The sequence continues at coordinate 49,982 of NZ_VOYF01000020.1, forward strand.
AAGTTCAAGCGAGCAGATGTAAGGAGGGTAGGTTTTTAAGCAGCCTTCCTTTTTTTTCGTCTTCTCGCTTTTTTACAGCCTAAATTTCAGGAGCTTTGGTTTGAGCACCCCAGCAATTTTAGCCCTTGCCGACGGAACTATCTTTAAAGGTACTTCTATTGGCGCATCGGGTAGTACGACTGGTGAAGTCGTTTTTAATACAGCAATGACTGGCTATCAAGAAATTTTGACTGACCCTAGTTATGCACAACAACTTGTGACACTAACTTACCCACATATCGGTAACACAGGTTGTAATGATGAAGACGCTGAGTCAGGTCGAATTCATAAAGTATGGGCTAACGGATTGATCATTCGTGACCTACCTTTATTGCATAGCAACTTCCGTGCTGAGCAATCACTTGGTGATTACCTTGAACAACACAATGTTGTTGCTATTGCAGACATCGATACACGTAAATTAACGCGTATTCTGCGAGCAAAAGGTGCACAAAATGGTTGTATCCTTGCTGGCGAAAACATTACAGAAGAAGAAGCTTTAGCTAAAGCACGCGCTTTTGGTGGTTTAAATGGTTTAGACCTTGCAAAAGAATGCTGTGACCCTGAAGGCTTTGAATGGACTGAAGGTTCTTGGACATTAGGTAAAGGTTTCTCTCAGCCTGAAGCTAAATTCCATGTTGTTGCATACGATTACGGTGTCAAAACCAACATCTTACGTATGCTCGCAGACCGCGGTTGTAAATTGACTGTCGTGCCTGCGCAAACTCCTGCTGCTGACGTACTTGCTCTTAATCCAGATGGCGTGTTCTTGTCGAACGGCCCCGGCGATCCAGCTGCATGTGACTACGCAATTGAAGCTGTAAAAATAATTGTAGAAGACGCACGCAATGTACCTGTATTCGGTATTTGCTTAGGTCACCAAATTCTTGCACTTGCTTCAGGTGCAAAAACTGTGAAAATGCCTCACGGCCACCACGGTGCCAACCACCCTGTTCAAAACATGGAAACTGGTATTGTGATGATTACTTCGCAAAACCATGGCTTCGCAGTAGATGCAGAAACATTACCTGCAAACTTGAAAGCTACGCACAAATCACTGTTCGACCAAACCCTACAAGGGATTCACCGTACAGATAAACCTGCGTTCAGTTTCCAAGGTCACCCCGAAGCAAGCCCTGGTCCACATGACTGCGCACCATTGTTCGATCATTTCATCGAACTTATCGAAGCATCTAAGAAGTAATTAAGGAAGCATCATGGCTAAACGTACAGACATTAAAAGCATCTTAATTATTGGTGCTGGTCCGATTGTCATCGGTCAAGCATGTGAGTTTGACTACTCAGGTGCTCAAGCATGTAAAGCACTTCGTGAAGAAGGCTACCGTGTTATTTTGGTGAACTCTAACCCAGCAACCATTATGACTGACCCTGCTATGGCAGATGCCACTTACATCGAGCCAATCACTTGGCAAACTGTAGCTGCAATCATTGAGAAAGAACGCCCAGACGCAGTTCTTCCTACAATGGGTGGTCAAACAGCATTGAACTGTGCCCTTGCACTCGATGCCAACGGTATTTTAGAAAAATACAATGTTGAATTGATTGGCGCGACGAAAGAAGCGATCGAAAAAGCGGAAGACCGTAAACTTTTCGATATCGCAATGCGTAAAATCGGTTTGGAATGCCCTCGCGCTGACGTTGCAGAAAGCATGGAACACGCACTTGAAATTCAAGCGCGTTTCGGCTTCCCTGTAATTATCCGTCCATCATTCACCATGGGTGGTTCAGGTGGTGGTATCGCGTACAACCGTGAAGAGTTCATTGAAATCTGTGAACGCGGTTTCGATCTTTCTCCAACCAAACAATTATTGATCGATGAATCTTTAATTGGTTGGAAAGAGTACGAAATGGAAGTTGTTCGTGACAAAAACGACAACTGTATCATTGTATGTACCATTGAAAACTTTGACCCAATGGGCGTACACACTGGTGACTCAATCACTGTTGCTCCTGCGCAAACATTGACAGACAAAGAATTCCAACTTCTACGTAATGCATCTTTAGCTGTACTTCGTGAAATTGGTGTTGAAACTGGCGGTTCTAACGTTCAGTTCGGTATCAACCCGAAAGACGGCCGTATGGTTGTAATCGAGATGAACCCACGTGTTTCTCGTTCATCTGCACTTGCGTCTAAAGCAACGGGTTTCCCAATTGCAAAAATCGCGGCGAAATTAGCTGTAGGTTATACCCTTGATGAGTTGAAAAACGACATCACTGGCGGTACAACCCCTGCATCTTTCGAACCAGCAATTGACTATGTTGTAACAAAGATTCCTCGTTTCAACTTCGAGAAATTCCCGCAAGCGGACGCAACTTTGACGACTCAGATGAAATCTGTCGGTGAGGTAATGGCAATTGGCCGTAACTTCCAAGAGTCTGTGTCTAAAGCGCTTCGTGGTCTTGAAGTTGGCGCATGTGGTTTTGATGAAAAAATCGCTGTGGGCACTGAAGGCGCACGTGAGAAAATTCTTGTTGAATTGAAAGTTCCAGGTCCAGAGCGTATTTGGTATGTAGGCGATGCATTCCGTCACGGTTTCACCCTTGATGAAGTATTTGAAGCAACCAAAATTGACCGTTGGTTCTTGATTCAAATCGAAGATATCATCAAAACTGAAAACCAAATCAAAACTTTAGGTTTTGGTGATTTGAATGCGGACAACATCCGTTCGTTCAAACGCAAAGGTTTATCTGACCTTCGCATTGCGGACTTGATGGGCATTTCACAAAAACAATTCCGTAAACACCGTTGGAACTTGGGCGTAACTCCAGTTTACAAACGTGTAGATACATGTGCTGCAGAATTCGAATCTGACACAGCTTACATGTACTCAACTTACGATGAAGAATGTGAAGCGAACCCATCGAACCGTGACAAAATCATGGTCATTGGTGGCGGTCCTAACCGTATTGGTCAAGGTATCGAATTCGATTACTGCTGTGTACACGCGGCTCTTGCAATGCGTGATGACGGTTATGAAACCATCATGGTGAACTGTAACCCTGAAACGGTTTCTACAGATTACGACACATCAGATCGTTTGTACTTCGAACCAATTACTTTGGAAGATGTACTTGAAATCGTTCGTATCGAGAAGCCAAAAGGCATTATCGTTCAGTACGGTGGTCAAACTCCGCTTAAATTGGCTCGTGCTTTAGAAGAAGCTGGTGCACCAATCATCGGTACATCACCAGACGCAATTGACCGTGCAGAAGACCGTGAACGTTTCCAACAAATGATTCAACGTCTGCAACTTCGTCAACCAAACAACAGCATTGTAAAATCTGCTGAAGAAGGTATGGCAGAAGCTGCTAAAGTTGGCTACCCACTTGTAGTACGTCCTTCGTATGTACTTGGTGGTCGTGCGATGGAAATCGTATACAACGATGACGAATTGAAACGCTACCTACGTGATGCAGTTCAAGCATCGAATGAAGCGCCAGTACTTCTTGACCACTTCCTAGACGATGCGATTGAAGTTGACGTGGACTGCGTATCTGACGGTAAAGACGTTGTGATCGGCGGTATCATGCAGCACATCGAACAAGCGGGTATTCACTCAGGTGACTCAGCATGTTCTATTCCTCCGTACTCTTTATCTAAAGAAGTTCAGGACGAAATGCGCCGCCAAACCATCGCTATGGCGAAAGAGCTTGGCGTAATTGGTTTGATGAACGTACAGTTTGCGGTTAAAGGTACTGACGTATACATCTTAGAAGTGAACCCACGTGCATCACGTACAGTTCCATTCGTATCTAAGTGTATCGGCGAATCTTTAGCAAAAGTTGCTGCACGTTGTATGGCAGGTCAATCTCTAGAATCTCAAGGATTCACTACAGAGATTATTCCTGAACACTTCTCTGTAAAAGAAGCGGTGTTCCCATTCAACAAATTCCCTGGTGTTGACCCAATTCTTGGCCCTGAGATGAAATCTACAGGCGAAGTGATGGGTGTAGGTAAAACATTTGGTGAAGCGTTCTATAAAGCTGTGTTAGGCTCTAATGACCGTTTACCAGGCCTACCAACGGAAGGCGAAGTAAAACATGCATTCTTATCTGTTCGTCACTCTGACAAGCCTCGTGCTGTTGGTATTGCGAAACAGTTGACAGATCTTGGCTTCAAAGTGATCGCTACTGGCGGTACTTATGATGTGATTAAAGATGCTGGTATTGAATGTGAACGTGTGAACAAAGTGACTGAAGGCCGTCCTAATATCGTAGACCGCTTGAAAAATGGCGAAGTTCACCTCATTATCAATACAACTGAAGGCAAACAGGCTCAAGAAGATTCATTCTCGATCCGCCGCTCTGCATTACAAGGTAAAGTGTATTACACAACTACCCTTAACGGTGCTGATGCAGTATGCCAAGCTTTAGCAATCAAATTGCCAATGGATGTATACCGCTTACAAGACCTTACTAAAGGTTAATTAAGTTACCGAGAAGTCCCGCCACCTCTCGGTGGCGGGCTTTTTTTCATTTCTAGGTCAGTAAAAATTTTACTGATTTTTTCTTTTTACAAACATGAGGGACAACAATGCAACGTTATCCTATGACTCCCGAAGGCAAAATTGCCCTAGAGAAAGAATTACAGCAACTTAAAAGTGTTGATCGTCCACGTATTACTGCAGCAATTGCTGAAGCGCGTGAACATGGGGATTTGAAAGAAAACGCTGAATACCATGCTGCTCGCGAGCAACAAGGTTTCTGTGAAGGCCGTATCCAAGATATCGAAGGTAAATTGGGTGCTTGCCAAGTGATTGATGTTAAATCACTTGAGCAAAATGGCCGTGTGGTTTTCGGTGTGACTGTGACCATTGAGAACTTAGATACTGAAGAACAAAAGACTTATAAAATCGTTGGTGATGACGAAGCAGATTTTAAAATCAACAAAATCTCTGTGAACTCTCCAATTGCTCGTGGTCTTTTGGGTAAAAATGAAGGCGACGATGTAAAAATCAACACACCACAAGGTGAAGTTGAGTACGAAGTTTCTAAAGTTGAATATCTTTAATTCATTAAGATAGCAATTTTAAGCCCCTCTTTTGAGGGGTTTTTTATAATCAGACAAATAATTATTATACCCCTGCTCTATCCTTCTTTTAATAATCCTGATGCAAAAAGTTGAAAGGCATGTAATGCTTCTGACAACACCTGCTCAGGATTCTTGCTAGAAGCCACCCAAAGCGCCGCATTCATGGCTGCTCCATTTAAAAATATGGCTGCCGCTTCAGAATTCACTGCTTTAATTCGGTCTGCTGCCAATAACTGTTCTACGCATTCACGTGTAGACTTCAAGCATTTGTTTTGACTCGGCCAATGCGCAGGATCACCCAATACCGCAGGTCCGTCGCGTAATACAATTCGCTGAAACTCAGGATTCAAGGCATTTTCAATATAGGTTTTCCCCTCAAGCATCAACCCCTCCCAAAGATCTTCGGGTTGCTCCAGATACTTCTGGGCAGATAAAGCCATTTCTGAATCAATTTGATTAACCACAGCAGCAAATAAGCCCTTTTTATCGCCAAAATGATGGTACAGCGCACCACGGGTCAGCCCTGCTTCTGCCGTGAGTTTATCCATTGAGGTGTCTGCATAGCCATACTCAGCAAACGTACGGCGTGCCACTTCAATCAGTTTCTTGCGGGTTGCCGCCATTTTTTTTTCACGAACAGACATTGCTTTGATTACCTCATCATCACAAAAATTTTAATTGACATACCAGGCGTATGTCAATTATGTTGACATACGATACGTATGTCAAAAATAAAGCTGCTTTCCCCCCCACTTTTAAAACCAGATATTGAATGAGAATAAACATGACTAGAATTGCAATATTTCCCCAAGATCGCCATGCCTTGTATGAACAGCATGGTTACTCTGCTGCTATTAAATCGGAAAATTTACTCTTTGTATCAGGCCAGGTCGGTAGCCGTGAAGATGGCAGTCCTGAACCTGATTTTGAGAAACAGGTAAAACTAGCATTCCAGAATCTTAGCCATACTCTGGCTGCGGCAGGCTGTACTTTCGATGAAATTGTCGATGTCACCACCTTCCATACAAACCCTGAACAGCAATTTGAAGTCATCATGAAAGTTAAAAATGAGGTGTTTACACAAAAGCCTTATCCAAACTGGACAGCAATAGGTGTTAATTGGCTTGCAGGTTTTGATTTTGAAATTAAAGTCATTGCTCGGATCCCAAACCTCCCTACAAACACTTCGGTCTAGCGATTGATTTTTAATAGGGATGAACGACGCATGACATCAGTTCAATTGGTTATAATGGTTTACCCTTTTTAAGTTGTACTGTTTATGTCTGAAAAATTGATTAATTCACCTGTCAATCATTGGTGTGAGTTTGAGTTCATCTCTAAAACAGTGAAGAACCCTAATATTCACATCAAAGGTAATTATTCATATTATTCTGCATATTGGGATCAAGGTTTTGAGCGCTGTGTGGTGCGTTATTTGCACGATAAACCTGCAACAGCTGAAAAGCCGATAGACCAGTTACATATCGGTAATTTTGTCTGTTTTGGCGCAGAATGCGTGATTATGATGGGCGGTAACCAACTCCACCGCACAGACTGGATTTCGGCATTTCCGTTTGATACACGGAGTTTTGTCCCTGCGGGTGACACAATCATTGGTGATGGCTGCTGGATCGGCTCACGTGCGATGATTATGCAAGGTGTTACACTCGGTGAAGGTGCTGTAGTAGCTACTGGTGCGGTGGTGACTAAAGATGTGCCACCTTATGCTGTTGTCGGCGGAGTCCCTGCTAAAGTAATTAAATATCGCTTTCCTGAAGAAGATATCAAAAAACTACTTTCCCTTAAGCTCTATGACTTAGATGAAAAGCAGTTTTTAAATATGCGGGAACAGTTGCAGACTGATGATGTAGAACTATTGATAAATTATTTTAAGATTGATTAATCCTCTAGCCATACACTGTTTTCGATATAGTTAAAGTATTGCTGCTGGAATAAATGATATTGCATTTCTTCTGACGGCTTAAATGCATATTTATTTAAAAACTTAGTATATTCTATTTCATAAGTATTATGCTGATAGCGGGTACGTAAGTCTTCCATCGCACTTACGTGTTCAAGATAATCATTAATTATCAATAACTCAACATTAAACTCTTTCTCAACTATTTCTTTAAAGTTTTCTATATTAAAATGAGCCATATTTAGACCAGAAACATTTTCATTACCTTGCTTCATTTTCATTAGATCTCTTTCATAAATCAAAAAACGATCTTCTTTTTGGTTAATATTTGCACTCCGGATTTCTTAGCATTCGTGCATAATCTGCGGATGAAATACATCGATTCAAACAAGCTTTCTGATCCTCA